>JAZQRD010000023.1:0-7808 GCA_045629405.1 Sphingobacterium sp.
TCCATTACATCTACACGCTTATCACGGTCTTTGTACATATTTTCAAAGTCATCTGCTGCTATTGGCGTATCATAATAAGGGACATCTCCAAAATTGCTTACAAGGCGACTATACTCAAATCCTCTGAAAAAACGAGCTACAGCACTCCAGTGCTTATATTCTTCATCCGAAATTTTTGATTTTGCATTATTTTCTAGTCGCTCAATGAAAACATTAGCTTTTCGCACCCAATAAAAGTTCCAATTTGGACCAGGGTGCTCCGATCTTAGTTCTGCTGGAGTTGCGCTCGAAGATCCTCCTGCACCTGTCGGTACTGCACCTATTAGCGTAGCTTGCAAATTTTCAGAAGTAAAATCATCCGCAAAATCATATCCCCTCAATGGGGTGTAATCAGTTCCAAAACCTGTATTATATCCAACGAAATAGTTTGCATAGAAATCATTAGCATATAGCCTTAGATCACTATCATTACGCCAAAACGTATTCTCTGAATCCACCACCTTGGTTAATTCGGGTCTATCTAATAGATCACTACAACTTGTGAAAAGTAATGATGTACTTAATAATATATATGATATTCTTTTCATTATTTGTCGATTAAAAATTTAACTGAAGACCAAAAGAAGCACTCTTGAATGTTGGCGTACCAACCCCTGTTCTTCCTGAATTATAGTTAGATTCATTAAACATTGAAATACCTGAAACCTCTTCAGGATCAATTGGTAAACCATTCAATTTATCCCAGGTAAAGAAGTTTTCTAATGCTACATAAAATCTTACACTATTTAGTTTTACTGGGGCTAGTACGTGTTTTGGTAGAGAATAACCTAATGTTATATTTTTGATTCTTAAATAAGACATATCAAGTAAGTACTTAGACTGTACTTGCATATTATTCGCCGAATTACTATTTGCATTATTAAATGCTCTTGGATAAAATGCATTAGTAGTCTCTGGAGTCCAATAATTGCTTGCAATAGCTTCAGGCATAGCACCATCAGCAGTATTGTAACCAGCAATAGCTAAAGCACCATTACCCCAAATCGCTCTTTTACCTACACCTTGAAAGAACATCGAGAAATCGAATCCTTTAAAATCAGCACCTACACGGAAACCATAATTATACCTAGGCGTTGAGTTGCCAATTATTTTCATATCACCAGGATTATCAATAGTGCCATCACCATTATCTATTTCCCCATCGCCATTTAAGTCTTTGAATTTCACATCACCAGGACCGAAGTCGAAAGTAGACGTAGTTTCTAATCGCGGTTGATAAATTGGTTTTTCACCATTAGGACCATTTTTTTGAAGATATGTTTGTCCATTACCACTTGTATGGTGTTTGGTCATATCTGCATTTAATTTGACGATCTGTGGATTGCCATTAGCATCCAATTGGAAGTCATCGTACTGATACAAACGATCTGTAGCATATCCCCAAATATCACCATACACACTACCATCGTAGTATGCCGAAGTCAATCTCGAAGATGTATAACCACTAAATATTGATTTCGCATCATCAAGATTCGCTCTAAAATTGATGCCTAACCCGTTATCAAAACGATGATTATAATCTACCGCGATTTCATAACCTTTCGTTTTAAGTTGGCCATAGTTACCTACAGGTGCACCACCACCTAATGTAAACGTAGTCCCTTCCGTTGGCGCAAACATGTTTTTGGTTGTTCTTTCATAATAATCGAACACAATGCCTAATTTATTATTGAAAAATCTAGCATCAACACCGTAATCGATTGTTTCTAAATCTTCCCAGCTTACACTTGATACTCTTAGTGCTGGAGAACCAATATTCACGACTTTAGCACCGCCTGCAATCCAAGAACCCTCAGCCGAACCCATATTAGAAACATACAAATCCGCAGGGACTGCTTGATTACCAATTCTACCCCATGATACTCTAAATTTCAAATTAGATAAAGTCGGTTTAGCCCATTGCATGAAGTTCTCTTCTGATGCTACCCAACCAGCAGATACTGATGGAAACCATCTCCATCTCAAATCTGTTGGGAAGTTAGATGATCCATCATAGCGAATATTACCTTCTAATAGATATTTATTTTTGAATGCGTAGTTGATACGACCAAAATATCCCAACTGTGCACCCCAAGATTCTCCACCACTACCTGTAATAGTACCTGTAGCTAAATCAAACTGAGGGTTAGTGATATCTAATAAAGCTGTTCTTTGCGTCCAGTTGTAAGAACCATTATCTGTCACTAAGTTAGTTCCAGCCATAAACTTGAAATCATGACCACCATTCAAGTTTAGATCATACGTCGTGAATGCATTTAAGGTATGTTTATAACTATTTGCCGTTCTAGCATATATGTGATCTGGATTCCCACCTACACTCGTATATTGTTGGTTCAATAAGTCGTATGCTGGAAGAGCACCAGTTGTACCCGAAGGGACAATTTGACCTTCGTTATTTACATAAACTAAATTACCAGTAGCATCGCGTCTTTGCACAGGAGCTACCCAACTATTAGCACCTGTAAATCGTGTACCAGGGCGCAACCAGTTATAATCCTCATTCGTAAAATTATAATCAACATCTACACGCCAATTACTTTTCAATTTAAGCGTTGTACCTACATTGGCATTGATATAGTTTCTCTTCATAGAAGCTTCATTAGCATCCATAAATTCACTTTCTGGACTTCTAATTATATTGCCGTGCTCATCATACCCCATGGGATATAAAGATGACCATCTATACATGTAGTACCACATATCTGCAGTACTTGAATTTGTGGCATAGGGATAAGTCTTATTTCTTTGTGAAAACATAATACCCCCTCTTAGCGTAATATTATCTGTCAAATCAGTGCTTACCCTTAAAGCAGCGTTAGCTCTTTTGAACTTGTCTGAATCGCCAGGCTTAAGCATACCACTCTGTGCAATGTGACCAAAAGATCCTGTAAATCTGGTTTTACCTGTATTTCCACTAAAGGAAGCATTGTTCGTAATAGTTGGCGCCCACTCACGCACCATATATTCATAAGGATCATAAGTTCTTAACCCCAATTTTCGAGCTGCATTGGTTGGATCTACAATCCAATCACGACCATATACCGTTGGATCATCCTTACCTATAGTATTACCGTACTTTTCATGCCATTGTACAGATTGTTCATAACTCTCAGGGGTCAAATAATAAAATGCCCCTGTAATATTTGACCCTACTCTTTCAATCGCATCTTTGGTATATTTCAATGCGTTAAGGCGGCCCATTTCATATCTTTTAAATGGATTTTGGAAAGAAAAGTTATTAGAATAGTTGAAATCAATCTTTTCCGATTTCGAACCAGTCTTCGATGTAATTAAGATAACACCAAATGCTGCCTTAGCACCATATATAGACGCTGATGCCGCATCTTTCAAAACTGTAATCGACTCTACATCATCCGGATTTACGTATTGGATACTTGGAATCTCAACATTATCCAATAATATTAAAGGGTTTCCATTTCCTTGTACTGAAGCAATAGCTCCTCTAATCTTGATAGTAGGATCCGAACCAATCTCTCCACTTGGAATAGTAACATTCAAACCAGGAGTAGTACCTTGGATACCGCGACCCACGTCCGCAATAGGTCTGCCCTCAAGATTCTCTTTAACATTAATAGTTGATACAGATCCTGTTAGATTACCTTTACGCTGCGTACCATAGCCGACTACTACTACCTCTTCCAATGATGTATCATCAGTTACTAATTCGATATTAATAGTATTGGAAGCGACTTGCACATCTTTTGGTTGATACCCAACACTTGTGAATCTCAACGTCGACCCTAATGCAGCATTAATAGAATATTGACCAACAGCATTTGTTTTGGTAGAAATATTTGTACCAACTACAGAAACTGTTACACCTGCAAGATTACCATCACTCCCCCTAACGGTACCTTGAACGGCATTTTGTATTATTCTATCAGTAGAATAATAAGTTGCTGCATGAAGATTATCCAAGCTCAACACTTTCGAAGTAGAAGCGTGTGCACCATAGGATAGCCCTAATACAGCTGAGAATAGTAAAGCATTTCTCATAATTTTAGGCATTTTAGTTATAGTATGAATTTTGTTTAAATAGATTATTCGAAATCAGGATATAGCAAATATTTCTTTCGCATCTTTTTATATATAGTTAAATCATTTTGCCATGAAGATCTAATCTCTTCTTCAGAATTACCAGCGATGATTTGTTGACGCAATTGATCTGTACCTGCTAGTTTGTCAAAGAAATCTGCTCGTGAAAAAAACTTCTTCTTATCTGGAGTCTTATGGTAAAAGTCTAATACATATTTCAATGTAAACTTTTGTTCATCAGGATTTAGTTCTCGTAGATCTAGTCCATACATGGTTGTTCCTTTTCCCTCAACATGCTTTACCATACCGGTCTTTTCACCTGGTAAAAATTCAAAATCACCGTATACTGGATCATCAAATCCAACAACCTGGAAAGGCCAATCAGTTCCTCTTCCTACAGATATTTCGGTACCTTCAAAAAGACATAACGAAGCGTACAAACGTATTGACAAATGATTGGGTAGACTTGGAGAAGGTATTACGGGAAGTTCATATTTCTTTGAGTGGTCCCAGTTTTTGACAGGTATTACCGTTAATTTACATTGATCATTGTATTCTAGCCATTGCTCTCCATTTATCATTTGTGCTAATTCACCCACAGTAAGGCCATGGATCATAGCTATTTTGTGATAAGATACATTGGATTTAAACTTATCATCCTTACGGACAGGGCCATCTACTTGATCGCCACATGGATTTGGTCTATCTAAGATGATTAATTCTTTATTATGTTTCGCACATAATTCCATTACTCGATGCAAAGAAGTTATGTAGGTATAGAAGCGAGCGCCAACATCTTGCAAATCAAAAATCATAATATCAATCGATTGCATAATAGAATCTTGCTTTTCATTTGCACCATACAAGTTATATAAAGGTAGTCCTGTTTTTGAATCTTTGTCATTAGCAACCTTTTCACCTCTTTCTATATCTCCTCTAAATCCATGTTCTGGAGCGAAAGCAAACTTAAGTTGAATGCTTTCACGAAGCAATACATCGACTAAATGCTCTCTATCTGCTCCCACTACTGAAGTTTGATTACCCATCAAACCAATTTTTTTGTTTTGCAACAACGGTAGATAAGCTGCTAATTGATCAGCGCCAGTTAGGATATCAATAGGATCATTTTCTACAGAAGTAGTATTAGTTACTGGTTTACTTTGACATGCTAAGGCATAAAATCCCGTGTATAGCAATACCATTATTAGTAGTATTCTTTTCATAATATCATAAAATTGTAGCATACCTAATCTCAACAATTAGTAATTGAGGTACTAGTATCAAGCTGCAAAAATCAGGTTTACACAAAAAATGCAAATACTGATTGGTTAGTAAAAAATTTGCGCTTTAACTCAAAAATTGAATCCAACCAAGCACAAAAACGTAACTAAATTATTCAAAATAACCTACTAGACAAATTATTAACAGATTTTTTTATACTTATTGTATTTTTTACAATAAGTATAAACTGCATCAAAATGCAGTTAGAAACAGCTGAAATGGCGTAAATTTTTAAAGTTTAACAAAAAAGAGAGGTCAAATATCTGACCTCTCTTTTTTGCATTTGTAATAATGGGAATAGTTAGAAAGTAAAATTATTTTGCATTAATCAAGTAATTAAACAATTCTCTTCTAATACTACAATCCATAAATATGTATATAATTATTTCTTTTCAATAAGTGTAGTTGGTTTACTTTCTACATGATCAACATTCAACGCTGTCACAGCATATAACCCATTTTTATTGACGGTTAATTTTTGAGCAGTTGTCACACCGACTAACTCGCCCTCAGCCTCCTCATTGGTGAAGTAATAAACTGCATAACGCGTGTTCGTGCCAGTAACAGTCCAACTTATTTCGTTTCCTGCTATCTTTAAATTAGCAGGTACTACAGGGGCAGCTGCCACTTGCCTACCTGCAAAAGGCATCAACACCTCTTTACTATATAATTCAGCCAACTTATTAGTTATGCCAATTCTATTGGCTAATACATCTCGTGCCGAATAGATAGCAGATCCAACAGCATAACGATTATCACGTACCAAAGTAAATTGGTCAACGAGTTCTTGCACTGATTGGAATTTAGAACCGCCATCGGTCGATCCAAATTTATAATATCCATGACCTATAACGACTTGAGATTTTCCTCTGAATTGTATCCAATCAGCTAAGTTTCTTTCAAATGCATTTGACGAGTTACCAATCTCTTGATAAAGCTGTGGGATCAAAATATCAACCCAACCTGAAGACGTCCATTTCGGAAGGTCCGCATACAACGTATTGTAATTGTAACTTCGGCTAGCTGCAGGAGAAATAGAGAATACAACTTCTGGCTTGTTAGTTTTGATTGTGTTGAATATAAGTTCGATGGCTTTATCTACATTGTCTCGCCTCCATGCATTTTTATCTGTAAATGAACCCTTTAGTCTAGCAAAATCGTCATCATCAGATTTCATCGTCCCAGCACTTGATGGATCTGGATAAAAATAGTCATCCATATGAAGACCATCAATGTTGTATTTCGTGATAATATCTTTTACTATATCAGCTAATCGTTGACGTACTTCAGGAAGTGCAGGATTATAAATTTGAATTTTCTCATGATCAACTACCCAATTCGGATCAATTGAGCTATGTAAAGCAGGATATGCTGTACCTGCCGAAGCGCGAGTAGCTATACGATAAGGATTAATCCAAGCATGAAATTCTAGTCCACGAGCATGTGCTTCATCCAACATAAACTTGAATACATCGTATCCCGGATCTTTTCCACGTGTTCCTGTAATATTACCACTCCAAGGCTCGTAAGGTGAATCATAAAATGCGTCTCCCATACCTCTGACTTGAACTATAACCGAATTGAACTTAAGTTCTTTCAATCTATCCAATAAATCAGTGTATTGCTTTTTTTGAGCAATCATTTCTTTAGAAGTCGGCCAATCGATTCCCCATACAGTAGCGATCCATGCTGCACGCATTTCCTTCTTTGGAAGTTTGAGTTCGGTTACTCCCGGTTCAGGAGTTGGCGTTGTACCGGTTGAATCTGAGTCTTTGCTACACGAATTAAGAAATAGCATTATAGCAAATAATGCACTTACATAAAAAGCTGTATTTCTCATATAAATTTATTTTGGTTATAAATAAAAAAGGACATCTCCGCATATCTAGCAATTAGTGGAGATGTCCTTTAGGATATTATATTATTTTAGATTAGTCCTCATCGATAGCTAATCCAAATTCAACAATTGCAAAACCACCTTGAGAAGTAGCTCCATAAATCATTAATTTTGCATCTTTACCAGCTGCATCCTTAGTGATGTGGTAGCCCGCTTGTGTACCTGGAGAACCATTTGCAGTAGAACCTACAACATATGAGAACACATTAGGTGCTTCTTTACCATCAACAGCTGTCTGCTCTAATGCTGTTAAAGCATCAACTATATCACCACCTTTACTGATATTGTATAAATACATAGTAGCAGTTGTTCCATTAGGAGCACCTCTAGGAATAGTAACACCTAGCATATAACGAGTACCATTGAATGTAAAGATTTTCACATCAGAGAATCCTTTAGGTAAAGTTGTTGCTTTTAATGTATATAATGCTGAAGCACCATTATTTACTAATGAAAATGGTTGGCTATGACCAGAAAGCACATACGAATCAGTACCAGCGATTTGAGAGTAATG
>JAZQRD010000024.1:0-11373 GCA_045629405.1 Sphingobacterium sp.
TAGCCTAATAAAGCAGAACCTATTCCTGCCATTCCAAAAGCAAAACCGTAAAACAGCCCAGAAACCATTCCTAATTTTTTTGGCAACAATTCTTGTGCATACACTATAATTGCTGGAAAAGCAGAAGATAGAATAATTCCAGTAATTACGATAAAAACCGCGGTCATGGTCAGATCAACATAAGGTAAAGCCAATGTAAACGGTGCAGCTCCCAATACTGAAAACCAAATCACATATTTGCGTCCAAAACGGTCACCAAAAATACCTCCCAGCATAGTTCCAACAGCAATAGCTAATAAGAAATAGAACAAATAAACCTGTGCTTGTATATCTGTTATGCCAAATTTCTCCATCGTGTAGAATTGCAGGAAATTTGTTATGCTTGATACATAAAAGTATTTGGACATAATCAGTAACAGTAAAACAACTACGGATATAGTGACTTTTGCTTTAGAGATATCTGGAATTTTAATCGGCTTCATTTCTTTTTTGGCTTGACTAATTAAACGCTTTTTGTACCAATTGCCAATATAATAAGCAACAAATTGACCAATAATTGGAATTACAATTAACCACATTAAGGCCCATTGCCCTCTAGGCAATACGATATAAGCTACGGCAATAGGCGCTAAAGCCATACCAGCATTTCCCCCAATTTGAATAATTGATTGTGCTAAACTTCGTTGTCCGGATGACGCAAGATAAGCTATCCGGGATGATTCGGGATGAAAAATAGATGAAGCGACGCCAACCAAGAAAACAGAAAATAATAAAAGCGGATAACTACCTGCACTAGCAAACATCAACATACCCACAATCAAAATACTCATGGACACTATCTGCGAATAAGGATGCGAATGCTTATCCGTATACGCGCCTACAAGCGGCTGAAAAATAGAAGCTGACATCTGATACACAAAGGTAATCAGACCAATCTGCCCATAGTCCAAATTGTGAACTTCCTTTAGCAGCGGATAAACCGCGGGTAATACACCTTGGATTAAATCATTGAGTAAGTGCGCAAAGCTAACGGCAACTAAAATGGAATAAATTGGCTTTGATGTAGATGTCTGTAGCATAAATAATTAAACAATAAAAAGGCTTTCTGTGAAGAAAGCCAAAATCTTTATAAAACGCGAACGAGTAAACCTTTCAGGTATTCTCCTTCGGAGAAAGACGCTCGTACAGGATGATCTTCCGGCTGCGAAAATTGACGAATAAATTGTATTTCTTTACCAGCATCTAACGCAGCCCAAGCTATAACTTGTTTGAATGTTTCAATATCCATAGCACCTGAACAAGAGAATGTCGCCAATAGTCCTCCAGACTCTAACAACATTAAACCTCTTCGGTTCAAATCTTTGTACGCACGTGACGCCTTTTCTAATGTAGAACGAGAAGGCGCATATTTTGGTGGATCCAACACAATCACATCAAACTTCTCCCCTTGCTCACCCAACGTACGCAAGTACTTATTCACATCAGATTGTACTGCGGTATATTTTGTAGAGTCAAAACCATTGTGAATAATGTTATTCTTTAATGTCTCAATCGCCAAAGCCGAACTATCCACCGCAACGACTTCGCGCACATCTTCGCGTAATGCATTCAAGGTAAATCCACCTGAGTAACAAAAACAGTCCAACATACGTTTTCCTTTGGCATACTGCGCAGTCAAGTAGCGGTTTTCACGTTGATCACAATAGAAGCCTGATTTTTGCCCATCAATGATATTCACTTTGTAATGAATTCCATTTTCTACCATATCAACAAATTCTGGTGGTGTTTCACCCCACAATAAACCGTTTGTATCAGCAAGACCTTCATGTTCGCGAGATTTCAAATCACTGCGTTCATATATTCCTTTTGGAGAGAGCAACTTCACCAACTCATCAACAACGATGTTTTTTACATTCTCAACACCCGCAGCATGTACTTGGATTGAAATAAATTCAGCGTATTTATCTGCTATCAATCCCGGCAAAAAATCTGCTTCCGCAAAAATCAAACGCACAGAATCGTTATTTTCTGTCAATAAATGTCTTCTATTTTGTACGGCCTTTTGTACGCGTACTCTCCACCAATTTTCGTCGATTTTATTCGCTGGATTCCATTCTAATAAACGAACAGCCACACGAGAAGTATTGTTGTATACCCCATAAGCGATAAATTCATCGTCACAATTGTATACTGAAACGATATCGCCGTTTTGGATTTTACCTTCTTTTTTGTTGATAGCGCCTGAAAACACCCAAGGGTGCAACTGCCAAGCGGCTTTATCTTTGCCTTTATTAAGGATAATTTTATTCATCGATGCAAAAATACAGAATACAAAAGGATTACCAATTCACTTCCAATATTATTATTGCAAAACTTTATAAACTAAAAGAGACAATCAATTGATTGTCTCTTTATTTTCATTAGCTAAATTCTAATGTTTAATAAACATTCCTCGAGGATTACTAAGTCCTGAGCGAACAGTTTCAGGTTCTGTACCATCCAAATTCGCTCTTTTGATATTGCCCAAATTTGTCTCTGACCAATAAATTTTATTTTCATCATGATCAACTGCCATCCCAGATCCGCCTCGATTGCCAGAAAAGGAAGCAATTTTCACGGGATTAGTACCATCCAAATTAGCGCGCATTAATCCCGCATTATTACGATCATCATAATAGATTTTTTCATTCACATCATCAATGTACAAACCATATCCGTACGCTCCTTCAATTAACTGCTCGACGCCTGTACCATTAGGTTTTGCTACATACATATATTCGTCATTTACTTCGTAAAAATAAATTAGGTTAGTTTTTGTACTGAATCCAATAGCCCGCATATCACCACCTGAGATATTTACAAATTGCTTTTCAAAGCCAGTTCCATCTAGATTAGCTCTTGAAACATTTGCACCATCTGCAATATACATTTTACCTTCTTCATGATTGATAGCTACCCCATACGGAGATCCTAAACCAGTTAATACCTCTTCAATGTTAGTTCCATCAAGATTCATACGCAAAATCTTACCGTTGTTGGTATTTTCAAAATCACAAAAATATATCTTATTATTTATAGGATCATAAGTCATTCCATGACCACCTTTTCCTGACATATTAGCAACGGTCTCAACATTAGAACCAGGAATTAAGGATAGTTTTCTGATAAGATCAGAATTATATTCTATGAAATATAACTCATTATCCGTTTCTATTACTGCATTAGGATCAACGACAGCAATATCTTGTGAATAATTACCTGTTCCTCCATCTCCAATAGCCTTAAGCTTTACCGTATACATACCTGGTACTGTATAAATTTTGGACGGATTTGCTTCAGATGAAGTAGTACCGTCACCAAAATCCCACAGATAGGTTGTCGCATCTTCAGACTCATTCTTAAATGCAATAGCTTCATTTATATTTAGTTCAACGCTCGATACTGTGAAGTAACTTTTCACTGCTCTAGGCAGGTCATCGAAATTATATTTTTCACTGGAACACGAACCAATCAACATTATGTTGATAATACATCCAGCTAGTAGTAAAAACCTTTTCATAGTTATATGTCAAATAATTAGTTTTTTAATTTAAATTCTTGTCCGTGGACGTAAAGCGATAAGTTTGCTTGCTGAAAAGAGACTTTTCCATTAGTCGTAATTTTTTTGTTTTTAGGATTGTTCACCACGAGTACCTGGCTATCACCACTGATGCGAGCCTTATTTTTAGAAACCACCAAAGCTGTACCCTCATCAATCCCAACAACTGTTTTATCAGAATGATCATATAACACACTTAGCAATCTATTATATCGACTACGCATTATAAAATGCTGATCAATAATTACATTTTTCAAAAATCCCATTCCAGAGGAAACCTCTACATAATCTGATTTTATCTCACGGAATGAATCACTTTTTGAGTCTTGCTTTTGTGAACCAGTAATCATGATTTGGGACATGATTGCAGCACCAGCACTTGTACCAGAAATGGTCGCACCATCACGATAGGCCTCATGCATAGCTTCGTATAATTTAGAATCGCGAACAATCTCCATAAATTTATTTTGATCGCCACCCGTTACATAAATCAATCGGGCATTTTTCACGGAATCGATCCAATTTGTATTGTTATTGGCTTGTTCTTTTGTGAAATTAAAACTTACAATTTTATTGTTAGAGAATTCAGAAATCTGTTTACTGATATATGCAATAGATTCTTCAGGTGCACTTGTTGCCATGGGTAATATTACTATATAATCCGTCGAACTTAATTCTGATGTTTCCACTAAATCTTCTATTAAAGCTGATGATCTTTCTCCACCGCCTATAATGAATAATTTACCCTTCTGCGCATGAGCTAAAGACACACACATTATCAGGAGAGGCAATAAAAATCCAATTATACTTACTCTTGCCATTCGATTATTTATAAATGTAAATTGATATATTACCCTTTTCATCCACAGTTCCGCGGTACATCCCCGAAGTATTGAACTCCATCGCTACTTTTCCATTTTTATCTAAAGAGATGATACCTCCGTCTCCACCAAGTTTCCCAATTTCTTCAATTACTTGCTTGGTAGCATCAACCACTGATAACCCTTTTAATTCAATAAGGTTAGAAACGCGATGTGCAGCTACTTCCCGTATATAAAATTCACCCCAACCTGTACATGAAATTCCAGCCGTAGCATTATTACAATAGGTACCTGCACCAATAATTGGAGAATCGCCTACACGGCCATAGCGCTTATTGGTCATACCTCCCGTTGATGTTCCCGCAGCTAAATTCCCTTTCAGATCTAAAGCAACAGCTCCTACAGTTCCGAATTTTTTATCTTCGCTAGTTACCCCTGCAATCATACTTTCACGAGGATCAAAGTTATAAGCAGCTCTGCCCTCTTCCTCCTCCTTTTTTGTACGTTCTAATTGTTCCCAACGTTCCTTCGTGTAAAAATAAGAAGGAGATACCGTATCACAGCCCTGAGATAACGCAAAGAGTTCTGCACCTTTGCCTACCATAATCACATGCTCAGATTTCTCCATCACAGCACGTGCTGCATTAATTGGATTTTTTAGTGTTGATACACCAGCAACAGCACCTGCCTTCAAAGTAGCGCCATCCATTATTGAAGCATCCAATTCATTTTTACCTTCATTTGTGAATACAGCTCCCTTACCTGCATTAAATAATGGAGAATCTTCTAAGACATTAACTGCTGCTTGAACTGCATCTAATGCTTCTTTCCCTGATTTTATCTCATCATAGCCTTTTTGCAGTGCCATTGTCAATGCTTCATGATACAATCTCTCTTTTTCAGGAGTCATATGCTTCTTTTCTATCGTTCCAGCACCACCATGAATTACCAAAACGATCTTATTATCATTTTCGCTCTCGTGAGTTTTAAAATTACAACCATAAAATGATTGAATTATAAAACCTATAATCACATATTTTAAAATACCTTTCATATATATAATCGTTTATTGAACCGATTTCCAACCACCCGAAACCACGGACCACCAAGCACTTTTATATAAGGATGAACTTTGAGGTTGGAATGTATTCATATTAAATTTATTGTTGCTTTCTGTACCTGAAACAGAAAATACTTGTAATGCTTTTCCGAAATGATCCCAAGTTAGTGGAACACCGCTCACAACCGATTCTGGCTGTTTCGTAATATCTGATTTAACAAAAAAAGCATTGTTAGACCCAAAAACTTCAGCGACTCCGTTTTCATCAATACATACTGCGGTACGTTCATCTACCGCAATCGCATTAGCTGCCTTTCCCCAATCTTTCAATATTCTAGAAAGAAATACGGTCAATCTGCCCTCTCTATTTCGCTGTGCGAAATGCTGATCTGTAATAATGTTACTCATAAATGGTGCTTTAAGAAAATCATCTTTTCCCAAAGACACCTTTGTATTATAAGGATTACTTAGCGCTTCATCAGAATCTACTCCTCCGCGATCAGCTCCGAAATAATAATTACCCAGAATGGCTGCCCCCGCACTTGTTCCTCCAACAGGTACTTTTTTATCAGCAAGTAGATAATTAATCGCTTGCATAACTTTTGTGCCCTTCCAATAGCCCACATAATCAGCCTGATCGCCTCCTGCAATAAAGAGCATCTCCGCATTTCTAATGATAGCAGCAACACGATCATCATCGGCCAATTTGCGCGAATCAATTTTTAGCGTCTCCACTGAATTCACTTTACCTAGACGATTTACATAATCGTTGTAGGCATTTGTTCCAGTTGCACGGATAATAACTACGTCACCACCTCCACTACGGTCGATCATCCACTTGAAAGCTGCATCAACATCGGTACTGCCTCCCATAATGACCACACCTCCTTTAGTAATTGTCTTTACATCAGTAGTGTCTCCTAATATACCTAACGAAGACGGACGTGCTAATGGTGAAGTTGGTTTGGGTGCATTGGGGTCAAATGGATTCGGTAGTTCCTTATTACCACAACTAGTAAATCCATACAACAATGCTATAATCCCTACTAATTTTATCATGTTAATCCTTTCCGTATTTTGGATTTTGAACCATGTTTTTGTTTACAGCCATCTCGTCATTTGGAATTGGGAAACAGTATTGTGCCGCCGTAGGTTCTAATTTTACAGCACTAGAAGTATTTGCCGCATCTTGGGTTAATCGCTCCACCGGAAGCTTTAAGCGTTTTAAATCATAAAAACGATGTCCCTCAAAAGCTAATTCTTTAAATCTTTCGTTGTAAATATTTTCTAATAAAATCTGCTTCGATGAGAAAGTCTGATTCACATAGTTATGAATACGTTCTCTACGTAATGAATTAAGATCATTTGCAGCATTTGTTAATCCTGTAGCACTATTACTTTCGGCCTCAGCTTCTGCCCTGATCAAAACCATTTCTCCTGTACGGAAAATTTTAACATCTGTCAAACCTGGATTTGTGGTATTTCCACCAATATATTTATTCACCAAATATTGTGATTTGATACTTGGAGAAGGACCAACACGTGAAGGATCATCTTTAATATATGCAGCGTAACGAATATCATCTGTCTTATTGAAGGTATTAATTAATTTAGAAGATGGCGCATATAAAACTATTCCACCAGCTTCTCTATAAAACGCAGCTCCAAGACGAGAATCTCCGATCACTCTCGCCAATTTCCAAACAACCTCTGAATTACTTTTGTCTTCCCAAATTTTTGGAAAATCATTTTTAGGCGCCAGAGGCTCTGCTGAGATTACTTCAGACGCATACTTAATTGCATCTGACCATTTCTTTGCATATAATGCAACTCGTGCCTGAATTGCAGATATAGCTGTTTTAGTAATTCGTATATTCTCTGTAAAAGATGTTGGCATTAAATCTTTTGCAGCTTGTAGATCTGCATTGATATCCTCATAATTGGATTTGACAGTTGGTCGAGCAGGATAACCTAATGCTCTTGCCTTCATATACGGAACCCCCATTCCCTCTGCATCATACGAAGAAGCATATCCTCTCAACAGTTCAAAATGACTGTATGCCCGCAAAGCCAACAGTTCTGCCTCATATTGATTTTTTAAAATATGATTATTTCCTGTTACCGTAATATTTGGTAATGCTTCAAGGACATGGTTAACACGATCAATTACAACATAATATTCATTCCATGCAGAAGTTACAGATCCATAGCTAGAGTTATACATCCAACGGTGTAAAGCAGTGTTTGAAACTGTATTTTCTGTTGGCAACAATACTTCATCTGATACAATTGCACCTGCTTCCAACAAAGTCGTTGAAAGTGGAGCATAAGCTCCTAAAACGCCCATATTTACATCGTCCAAATTTCGGAATGCTTTGCTTGGATCAATACTATCTGTTGGCGCCATATCTAATTTATCACATGATTGGAGACTTAGTCCAATTAATGATAAAACAATACATATATTTTTTCTGATACTTATCATACTTTTAATTTTATTAGAGTGTGCCTAGCTTAGAAGTTAACATTAATACCAATTGTATACTTACGTGCATTTGGATATTCAAAACGTCCATATTGACGATTGTTTTCAGGATCCAAACCGCGCCAATTAGTCCATGTGAATAAATTCTCTCCTTGTGAAAATATGGCTGCTGATCTAAATACAGTTTGTTTAAATAGTGTCCCTGGTATATTGTAATTCAATTTCAAATTACGTAAACGCATAAATGCTGCATCCTGAATATCCTTGGAAGTAAAATTCCTTGGAATATCTATTCGCTGTAGTGTAGCTATATCTCCTGGCTTCTTCCATCTATCATAAAGCATTCGTTTGCTCTGATTGCTGGTCATAAAGGCCTGATTTTCATTGTAAAAATCAATATTATTCCATCGTTGCACATCAGACACGAATGATAGCAAACCACTAAGTGTTAAATTTTTCCAATTGAAAGATGTAGATATACCTCCAGTAAGTTTAGGATAGAGACTCGCGTTTAATGGCACCGCCTGCTCTTCCTCATTATATACTGTTGAAATAGAGCCATCTCGATTGAAATACTGCGCTTCTCCAGTTTCAGGATTCACACCAGCCCATTGTGGAGCATAATACGTTCCATAAGGTAACCCGACTTTTATAATACGCGTATCACCATCAGGCAATTCATCCGTAATATCAGTTACGCGTAAAATTTGATTGTTATTATATCCACCATTAACCCCTACAGTCCATGTGAATTCCTCTTTTTTGATAATGTCAGCTGAGATTTTTAATTCTACACCACGATTTCTCATTTTACCCGTACTCAATAAAGCTGAAGCAGCACCTGATGTAGCAGACAAAGGCTGTTCAATAAACATATTTTTGGTAATACGGTTATACCAATCGAATTCAATATTCACTCGTCTACTTTCGAATAATGACAAATCAAATCCTGTATTGAATTCATCCACATATTCCCAATCGAAGTCTGGATTACCAATATTATTCGGACGAATACCTTGCTGCCCTCCATAACTTGTAGTTACTCCGTAAGTAGGCAGATAGGCAAAACTACTACCAAATGGACTTGCTGTTTGTCCGAAACTTGCTCTGATTCTTAAATCTGAAAATAGGCTTGAAGATTGAAGGAATTCTTCACGCTTTACATCCCACATTGCCCCCAATGAATAGAAACCATGCCAGCGATTTTTGTCTGGAACAGATGAAAGCGAAGCTCCGTCATAGCGGTAACTACCTGTAAAAGTATATTTATTGGCATAGGTATAACGCGCAGCACCAATGTAAGACATCAAAGCACTTGCGCTACGACTTCCACTTAGTGTTGGCAGGAATGTTGTACTTACAGTGATAGCTGCTGGTGTCTCAGGAAGTCTATCATCAAGTCCAAAACCTCGGTAGCTAAATGCTCTATAGTTGTCAAAAAGATATTCGAAGAAACCCGAAAGTTCAAAATCGTGAGCTTCGATTTCTTTTTTGTAAGTCAACCCAGATGTAGATACAAAATTAAAATTACGTCTATATCCTTCTCCAAAAGCTCCCTTCTGTCCAGATTGACGACTACCTATATAAGATGACGGATTGATAAATACCTGATCCGCAGAATTTCTCAAATCAAGACCAGCACGAGTACTTATTTTCAAACTGGGTGTAATAGCATAAGCCATGTTAAAACCTATAATGGCTTTAATTTGTTGAGTTTTATCAGACGTACCAAATATAACGTCCAATCCTCGACTTCCTTCACGCGAATCCAAGAAAGTAATTTCTTCATTAGTCGCATGGAAAGCCCCATCAGCAGTATAAGGATACTCATAAGGCAAACCATAATAGACAGAAGCCATTGGCGTTCCAACGCTTGTTCCACCCTCATTATAGGTAAATCGAGAGTTAGAATATCCTAAGTTCAAGTTGAATGCAGCTGAGAACTTTCCGTAATTCATATTCGTATTGCTACGCAAAGTATAACGATCCATACCCGTTTCACGGACAATACCCTCCTCTTTCCAATAACTCAACGCATTGTAGGTTTGCACATTTTCATTTCCTCCACTTAAGTTTACTTGTTGCTCCATGAAATTGGCATTTTGAAAAAATAAATCACGCCAATCTGTATTCACATTTCGTAAACTATCCAACGTCCTATCTGCATTTTGTTGCCAGCTCGATGATTGCATATTGTAATATGGATTACGTGAAGAAAATCTCCATCCTGGACCTATATCTTTTCCAGTTTCTAAACCTACCTCTTCTTCGAATCTAAGACGTTCACGACCATCCATCATCTCAAAATTAGGACGTGTAAGCTTTGATGTACCGTATTGAGAGCTATAATTTATTGCTAGACGACCTTGCTTTCCTTTTTTTGTAGTAATAATAATTACACCATTTGATCCTCTAGAACCATATAAGGCTTTAGCAGATGCATCCTTTAATACATTGACCGATTCAATATCCTGTGGATTAATGGTTTGAAAGTACCCCCCCTCAATAGGAACGCCATCCATAATATATAATGGTGTCGTAGAACCACTAATAGAACCTATTCCACGAATAACTACAGCAGCACTTTGACCTGGTTGACCTGAACTTGATATAACACTCATTCCTGCTACTTTACCCTGAAGTATCTGATCTAAAGAGCTCATTGGAACTTGATTAATATCATCAGCCTTAACGAGTGATGTTGCACTTGGGCTTTTACCCTTTGAATAGTCGGTGTATCCTGTTATTGTAACTTCATCAATTAAATTATCTATAGATTGTAGTATAATTCGCACATTAGTATTAGATGTCACATTTATTGTCCTAGGCTCGTAAGATAAATGTGATATAATAAGTTCATCACCAATTGCTGCGTTTATAGTGAATTCTCCCAATACAGATGTTAAAGTCTTACCATTTTTACCTTTCACTTCTATAGAAACACCAGGAATTGTATTACCTTGAGCATCTAATACAATCCCCTTCACTACTAACTGTTGCTTAGGAATATGATATGTGGACAAATGAGATTGGGGTGAATTGGTCTGGTTAGCTTGAACATTCAATGTAGACATCAAAATCAGTCCACATAATGAAAGTCCTAATGGAACTTCTCCCAGAATGGGTTTAAACCCACTCCTAATTAAAAAAATACTCTTCATAAGATTAATTTGGTAGCGTTTACTTTGCTAATCTAGTATTTTTATTAAAAATATTATAAATTAAATCTTACTATATAATATAAATGCTCCTTTTGAAATCAAAAGGAGCATACATAAATTATTTATTTTAATTTCTATTTATTATTCAATAAATAGAAATTAAAATCTTCGTAGCTTACTGCTAAAGAATCTGCTAATTTTGGCTTACCAGCCAAAGCTTCTGCTCCTGCTGGATAAGTTACTTTTTC
>JAZQRD010000025.1:0-31217 GCA_045629405.1 Sphingobacterium sp.
GCAAAATCTACTTCCTCTTTTGCGAAATAATCAAATGCCAAAGCTACTGTCGCTTCAAAAAAAGATGGTTTAATATCTTCTATTAGCTCCTTTTGTTCATTTACATATTGTATTACAAAAGATTCTGAAACTTGCTTACCATTGATTCTAATACGCTCACGGAAATCTACCAAATGTGGAGAAGTATAAAGACCAGTCTTGTACCCTGCTGATGCTAATATGGCTGCCAGCATATGAGAAGATGAACCCTTTCCATTAGTTCCAGCTACATGAATAGTTTTGAATTTGTGTTGAGGATTACCAAGTGCGGTACATAGAGCTATAGTATGATCTAAGTCTTTTTTGTAAGCACTTGCACCATCTCTTGTAAACATAGGTAATCGACTATATAGATAATCGATTACCTCTGCATAAGTATTCATATAATAAACTTATCTTAATTTGAATTCGATACGGATCCTAACGACTTGGCGATCTGGAGCATTAGCAATCACATTCAATTTTGCTTTACGCAATTCTCTTTCCAACATACTGTTTACTGTTGAACTAGAATATGTTGAACCTTTGACGCCAGGTCTAACATTTACTACGTTACCATGCTTGTCGATTGTTACTTCAGATATGATAACTCCTGCAAATTGACCATCATCTACAATCTTCGGAGCTACAGCCCAGTGTCTAGAATTCAATGATATTGGAGTATTACCAAATCCAGAACCTCCTTCTCCATAGTTGGAAGCCAATGGATCGCCTAAAGCCGAACCTTGATTTCCTGGCGTAGACCCTGTACCATCTCCCTTACCTTTACCATCATTTTTCTTCCCTTTATATAAGGCATTCGTATTGACAGCTGGTGTACTATTTTTAACTTCTTTTGTTGTCTCCGCAGCTGCGGCTTTCACAGGTTTTTCAGCTTTGACAACCGCGGGTGCTTCCTCCATATCTTGTGTGGCTACCGCTTTATCTGCAACTTGCTGTGAAGGCGTAGGTGTTGGTACTTCAGTTGGGACGATACGATCAGGCGCTACTTCATTAGCATTCTCATCTACCGAAGGCTCTTCAATACTCATATAGTCATCACCCATTCCTTCTTCTGAAGTTCCATAGTTTACCACGATACCACCTGTCCCATATTCCGGAATCTCAGCTTGACCAAAAACAATAAAGAAGCCAATAGCGGTTAGTACAGCCATTACGATAGCTGAGTAACCAATTGCCTTAGGCAGATTATTTTCTTCTTTTATGTGATAATACATAGTCTTTTAAAAATTTGACAAGTCAACTCACCAAAGGTTTATGACTTATTATGGGCTAACTAATCTTTTTTAGGCTCTGTCGCCAAGACTAGTTTTATCTTCAATCTATTAGCTACATCCATTACAGAAATCACATTCTGTATAGGTACTGTTCCATCAGCGTATAACATGATAGTAACCTCTTCACCAGTATTCATTTGAGACTGTAAAGTTTGCTCTAATGCCTCATAAGGCACCATTTGCTTATCCACATGATATGCTAAATCTGATGTTACAGACACTGTAATAGTCTTCTTTGCTACTGATTGTTCACCTGCACTCGACTTTGGCAACAATAGTTTGACTACTTGAGGATTAGATACTGCAGAAGCCAATAGAAAGAATAACATTAAGAAAAACATAATATCATTCAATGCAGCTGTATGTACTTCAGCAGTAGGTTTACCTCTTCTATTTCTTATATTCATAATAGTATTACGTTAGAAATCGATAATGATATATTAAACTTAAACTCCTGGTTCGTCTAATAAATCGATAAATTCTACCGCTTCAGTCTCCATTTTAAGGATAAGGCGTTCCACCATCATATTTAATATATGGTAGCCAATATAAGCTAAGATACCAATTGTTAAACCTGAAGCTGATGCGATCATTTTTACATATAGACCACCTGATACAGATCCAATATCGATACCTCCAGCAATTTCTACTTCTCTAAAAATTTGGATTACACCGAAAATAGTTCCTACGAAACCTAACATCGGCGCAATACCTGCAATGATACCCAATACATTTATGTTTTTCTCCAAACGAGATACTTCTAATTTACCAGCATTCTCAATAGCACCTTCGATATCTTTGATAGGACGACCTACACGAGTTAATCCTTTTTGAAGCATGCGAGACAATGCAGAGTTACTCGAACGGCATACTGCTAATGCAGAATCTAATTTTCCTGACAACACATTTGATTTAATCTGCGACATCAAATTGCCGTCTGATTTAGATGCTTTGCTAATAGTAATATAACGCTCTATAAAAATGACTAATCCAAGAAAGAAAAGAATTAGGATAGGAATCATGATCCATCCACCCTTCATTAATAATTGAATCAAATTTAAGTTTTCTTCTTGCGTAGCGAATTGTACAGTTTGTTGTTGAACTTGGTTCAATGAATCCACTGCTAAATTGTCTTGAAATAGTGACATAGTCTATGTAATAATTATTTTTTTGGTTTATTGATTAACGAACAACATCTGGCCAGGCGTCTGCTTTGACATGCTTACGAACGTAAGCTAATGCTGAGTCACGCTCTTCTTTGGTAGCATAGGTATCCCATACGACACGTTTATTGTTTTTACTTAGATTAGGCGTCATGACTTTTACAGTCTTATGCCCTTTTTTATGATACGATTCTGCATCTGCTGTCGCGTCTGCCAATGATTTATGCGTACCAATGATTATCGTATATTTTTTAACCTCTTCGACTACAATAGGAACATCTTCTGTTATTGTATCTCGGATCGACAATGTATCCGATGAAGATATTGCAGTATCTAGTTGTATAACACTCGTATCTAGATCACTAATAGTATCAGGTAATACAACAGCAGGATCTTCAATAGGAGTTGACTCTGCAGGTGCATTATTGATCATATTATAATAGTACAAACCACCTAATGTAATCAATGATAATACTGCTACGATAATATATATTAATGCATTATTACTTTTCTCTTCGTGATGGTACTCATCTGAATACTCCATCTCTTGCGGATGATTAGTTTCTTGTACTAAATCCTCATCACGTATAGGTAATGGCGGTAACGAATTCTCCTGTTGTGTAGTTATTGCTTCTACTAATTGTTCGTCATTTACCGATTCATTAGTTAGTGATGACGGGTCGTTCTTATCGACAATTGTGTTGGAATCTAAATGAACTTCAATTGATCGATCTTGAACATTATATTCATCAACTACAGGATTAAACTGAAAACCACTAAGATCTAAAGGTTTAAATACAAATGAAGCGCCATAACTCACTAAATATCCAAGGCTATCCAATGTAGCCTCACCATGCTGTTGCATATTGTTCAATACAGCTGACACGGCACCATCCACTTGTGCTTCCGCTTGCTGACGATCAATCTGCTGTATTTGTTGTATATAAGCGACGAAATTAAATCCATCCGATGAATCACCCTCAAATTCAATATACGTCATAGGAGGCAAATAGACATTACGTTTGGCATCAAAGCTCGCCGAATGATGGTTACGTCTAAAAGTTCCTAGTCCCTTGACGTATACCGCAGGCTGTCTTTTAAGTAACGTTTGTATTTGCTTTCCTAAATTCATCTAATAGTTTTTATGCTTAATGTGCAAATTTATAATCTTATTCATTAAAAAGAAAAATTAACACCACCAATCACATTGAATCCTAATTTTGGATAGTATAAATAGCGTTGATATTCTTGATTCAAGATATTATTGGCCTTTATGAATATACCAAGATTAGACATTGCCTTATACTCAGCTCCCGCGCTAAGGTCAAAAAACTCAGGAATGGTTACTTTTTGATAAGAATCAGGTTGAATAGCTGGTAATGTTGGCGTTTGTGAGATATCATATTGATATTCCTTAGCATATGACAAACCATGGAATAATGCTTCTGCATCAATATATAGTTTTTCAGATATATTAAATCTAGCATTAGCAGCAAGTCTTACTTTTGGTGTGAACCAAGCTTCATTCTGTGTGGCCATAGTATACCCGTCGATATTCAGACGACCGCCAAGATTTACTAATTCAGACAAGCGAACATTAATTTCACCTTCTATTCCTACGTATTTCACTTGCTCATCTTCATTCCCGTCATATATCATTTGGAATTGGAATGGCGTATTCGCATCATTCACAAACATGGGCATATTTTCCAAAGATTTATATGTCACCTTTGCTTTGTAGCCAAATGTCGCTCCAGCATTACCTTTGATACCACCGTACACATGTAGACGTTCAATCATATTTTGAAATGATTGTTGTGGTCCCAGGTAAGCATTCTGATTAGCAAAAGATTTATAAGATGCTTGCTTAACACCACCTGTCAATCCACCGAATAAGTGTAAATAACTAGGTACTAGTGAAAAATCAATTTCTGCAGTCGGAAACAAATTAAATCGACTACTATCACCAAATTCTGAAACTATATTAGCACCTACAGATAGCGTATAGTTTGTACCTTTTAGTGAGATATAAGGCTGAACACTAGCGATAGAATTGTTTATTTTTAATGCATTATTTGATGCGTTTAATGTTCCAATATTATTTACGTCTACAGCGGCGTTCACGCCTACATTAAATGTCTTCACACGCTTGTTTAAATATCCTGAGATAGCCACTGAATTCTCACTAGATTCGAATTTATCACGGAAAGTGTATGCATCTAATTTTGCAGAATATGTTAGTGCTTCTTCTTTATTAGGATCAAAATTACTCAGCACCTCCCCTGTAAAATAGATATCATTGAAACGCTGTGCTTCACGTGCAGGATTTAACGAAATATTATTAACATCTACAGGGATACCATAGAAATTTGTACCGTATCCATTGTAACCTAAAGTTCCATCTACTGTAAACTTGTCCATCGTACGACGGCCAAATACACCGATTTCTTGTCGGTTATATTTTTGGTTTTCTAAATTACCCTTTTGATTAATGTGCTTAGCAAATCCACCAAAACGTAGATTCTCATAGTCTTCAACAGCTATATATGCTTCACCCATCAACGTCCCAAGATTACCAACTCCTACTTTCACATAGTTACTAGTTGGATCTTGCGTTCTTGTAAAAGGTAATTCTTGAACACTTAGTTCCTTCAATCCTGTATTAATATCTAATTTCTTGTCCGGAATATTATTATAATTAAGCTTAGGCATATAGCTACGCTTATTAGTCATATCTGGACTACGACGAATCTTCACCGCATCAGCAAGAATAGGTTTATAATCACGTACGACATCAAAAGAATCTATCGTTATAGGATTTACGGGATCTACTTGTTGAGCATATCCTTGATATCCTAAGCCTAATAAGAGGGCTACTATACCATAGTTCTTAAATACTGTTTTATGCAACTTCATCTTATTTCCTATTTCTTAATTATTTAAGTTTTTGTAAACGCTCCTTTGCAGTCTTAAGAATACCATCATTCTCAACTTCATAGTTGTCAATAATAGATTCTAAGGTTGCTTTTGCTTGGAATTTATCACCTTTACCAGTGTATGCATCTGCCATTAGGATAAAACCTTTAGCAATCCAATAATCATACGATGAATAATCATCCGATATAGATAATGCTGTGGCAGTAGCCTTGTCCCACTGCTTAGCTTTCAGTTGTTGCTCAGCGATCATGTAGGTAGCCTCTGCTCCCGTCTCTGTCTTAGATTTTTGTTTGGCAACTGTAAGCTCTTTTAATGCATCTGCAGATTTATTAGAAGCTGTATGTGCTTTCGCTGCATATAAGCTTGCTAATGCTACATCTTCTTCAGAAGATTTTTCGTAATTTTTTAATAATGTCGCGTAATTCAATGTTTCTACATAGTCACCTATGTTGAAGTAACTCACCAATAAATTTTTGATCGCGAAACCGTAATTCTCTTTATACTCTGAAGTCAGTTCTAATTTTTTCAAAACTTGAACAGCTTCATTATATGATTTATTTCGTAAATGTAATCTGGAAACCGAAATCAAGGTACGCTCTGTATATGCTGAGGTCCAATCATTCATAATAATATTGAAGTCATGTAATGCTTCTTGATCCTTACGTAAGTTAGCGTTACTCTCTCCACGAATAAATCGTGCAAATTTTTCTTGAATAGGCTTAGGAAATTTGTCAAAATATGCGTTGATAGCTTCTACAGCGCCTTGCCAATTGCCTCTCTCAAATAAATTGCGTGCAATAGCAAATGTGTGAGCATCTTGATCTGCTGTAGATAAGTCGCCTATATTTGTCGACATCGCATATTTAATATACCCAGTTGCATCATTATTATCCAAATAGATATTCTCAATTGAGCGAATAGCCTGTTTAGCTTCATCTGTAGTAGCATATTGACTAACCACTTTTTGGAATGTTGCTAATGCTGCATCATTGTTGTCCTGATTGTATTGAACTAAACCGATCGTCAATAACGCCCTAGGTACATATGAACTACGAGGATACTTGTCGACCATTGTTTGAAGTCCTGCAATAGCTTTATCAAATTGCCCCATCAAGAAGTAGGTGTACGGTACCTCAAAAGCAACATCATCTGCGTAATTAGAATTTGGATACTTACTAACTACCGAATTCAATGTAGCAATCTTTGCGTCATTGTTCCCTTGCAAACCTTGGATGATACCGCGCTGGAATAATGCGTAATCTTGACTTTGTGCATTAGTACTGATCAATCGATCATAATAAGTCATCGCTTTACCATAGTTCTTTGATGCGAAATAAGAATCAGCTAGACGTGCAATAGCGTCATTACGTGTATTGGCATCTACATTATTCTTAGCCCCATTAAGAAATCTTTCAAAATAGTTTGCTGCAGTATTGAAGTTATCATTGCGGAAAGCAGCATATGCTAAAGCGTAATTTGCGTAATGGTAAACATCTGTACTTCTTGCTGCAGGTAATTGTAAAAACTTATTAAAATTAGTAACAGACTCTTTATACTTACGCACTTCATACATCGCTTCCGCTTTCCAATATGTCGATAATGCATAGATTTCTTCATCATGACGGTTAGCCTCTGAACGTAAAAACATAGAAATACCATTTTCAAAAGCACGCTCATTATAGAACTCTAATCCACGATAGAATGTTACTTTTTGATAGGCAGTCTTCGCTTCTTTAGTCGTAAGCTGAACATTCTCCAATACATCAACCGCAGCGCGATAGTTTTTAGTACTTAACAACACTTCAGCTAGTAAGGTATTAGCTTCTTCTTTACGAGAATTATTTCTATAGGTATCCAAATACTCTTGAGTAGCATCCAAAGCTACTTGATGAAAATCTAACTCGTAAGATAGTTTTGCATAATTGAATAAACCTTCTTCTTTCAATTGTGGGTCGAAATCTAACTTCGATGCCTTGAAGAATGCATTACGAGCAGAATGCTTGTTGCCCGTTTTTAAGTGCGCATCACCTAATGTGATCATCGCACTTTGGTAGTATTCATCAGCATCCGTTAGCTTTTCTAGCTCTACAATAGTTTTTTCAAAATCGCCTAGTCTATAAGCAATATATCCAATTTGGTAGCTATCTTGATTATTCTGCGTCTTTCCTTGATCTTGTTGTTGGAATTTATCGTAGTAATCTTTTGAAGACTTTAAATCACCTTTTATGAAATACGTAGCACCAAGGATACGGAACATTTCTGTCTCATATTTTTGCTTCGTTGACTTCAAAATCGGTAACGCATAGCTTAATACATCATCGTAGCGCTTGTCCAAGAAGTACAACGCAGTAATGTAATAAGGATATGTATCTTCAAAAGTTTTTGAACCGTTAAGACGTTCAAACTCATTTAGAGCTGTCTTATACTCTGCATCTAGGTAAGAAAGGTATGCATAATAGTAGATAGATGCTTCTTGGAATTGACTATTCTCGTCTTTTAACTTTTGAAATAAAGGCTTCGCTGATTTAAAATCATTCGTCATGAATTGGGCGTACCCTAATTTAAAACGATACTCTTTATTTTCAGCACCAGCTAGATTTCTACTTTCAATCTTTGAAAACCACTCGATAGCTTTAGCATAATCTTTCTTTGCATAATACGAACGACCTATTTGGAAAAATGCAGCTTTAGCATTAGCACTCGCAGGATAGTCTTTTATATATTTTAAGAATTGGGCTTCAGCATCTGTGTCGCCTAACTCTAATGCGCATACTGCTTGATAAAATCGTACGGACTCTTTTATCAAAGAAAGTTCTTCTGTCTCGTCCAATTGCAAAGTCGACTTTGTTTGAATCTCTTCTACTTTATCGAATTGTTTTGCTGCAGAGCTAAACTTTCCTCTTTCAAACAATTCAAGCCCCGTTTTGAAAGCTTTATTAACATCTTGCCAAGCTGATTGTTGCCCAAAACTTGGCATACTCAATAAACTTAATGCAACACCTAATCCGTAAATCTTTTTGTGCATAATGCTATATAAATAATATTATCTATTGTATCGTAATATAATACATTGTCAATGAAATACCTAGCGTATATTCAGAATCAACATACTAAAATAAGTTTTAACTTTAAAGTTTTCACTATACTTGTGAACAATTGTACACAACAGTCCTTATATAACGTATTTTTTACCTTTTAGTATGCTCATACTTTGAAATGGGCAATAAAAAATACGTTTTAACAACCTCATATAGCTATATAATGATGTATTATCAAAGGTACATGTTTTGTCATCTTTAAGTTAGCTATTCTATTTAATTTTTGTTTTATTATTTTTACGCAAAGAGTAAACCAGTATTCAACAAACTTATATGTCCGAAAATATATTTAAAGATAAAAATTCCTTACAGCAAATCTTTCAGAATTTCGAAAACAAATCGAATACTGATCGTATTGATCTTTTGATAGATATCGTAGATTTTTATCGTAAGAAATCGGAAAAAAAAAGTCTTGTAATAGACATCACTGGATTAATACTCTTACTCTCTGAGTCGGAGCATCATAAAGCGTTGATCCAACATATAATTCATGAGCATACAGATCACAAGGACTTTGATCAGATAATTTCTGACTCGGGTATCATGAATTATAGCGATTTCTTTTTTGAAGTTCGTAAGCGTACTTGGCAGAAATTTCTACCATATCAAGCCCCGACAGATACATTAGAGTATATGCTCAATCAAGTATTCTATAGCTCCAAAGACCCAAAATGGTTACAACGCATACCTAGAGAACAATTACTTACACTAATCAAGCTAGTAGAACTATCATCAATATACAAAGAAGGAGAAAACGCCTTTGCTATAAATGAGCTCCTATATGGATTAGAGGTGCTTGCACAAAGAGTGTCCGGGCGTGCAATGGAAGCAGATGTAAGTAAAATGGTGCCAGATTATAGGAATTTTGACAGTCCATTTATAGGGTTATTGAACGAGACGAGCACCTTGATCCACGAAATTCGAGAGCAAAAAATTAAATATCTCAGTGATAAGGATATAAATTATAAACAACTGCAGATATTATTGACGCAGTGTGAAAAATATATTGAGACGGCTTTTGCAAATGCTAGCAAATTCGGCATTTCACTCAAAGTGAATCAAACACTACTGCGTATAAATCAACAACTAAATAGGATTCGAAACATCTCACGTTTTATCGTAATTCCAGAAGGAAAAGATGAAACCGAACAATCTTTGAATTTTTGTCTTGAATTAATTTCTATCAACTGCAACAAGACAAACGTAAGACGACTAATCAACGAAAGTACGCAGGTCCTAGCTTATGAGATTACACAACATACAGCACAGACAGGTGAACATTATATCACTTCTAGCAGGAAGGAATATCTACATATGCTATGGTCTGCCTGCGGTGGTGGTGCTATTGTCGCAATACTTTGTATAATTAAACTATTACTGAGCAAAGTAGATACAAGTATATTTGGACATGCTGTATTATACAGTATGAATTATGCGATTGGTTTTACTTTGATCTACCTACTAGGATGTACACTTGCTACAAAGCAGCCGGCTATGACCGCTGCTGCATTGGTCGCAGCATTAGAAAGAAAATCCGATGACAAGCATAGCTCGACACATAAATATTGGGCCTTCGCAAATTTTTTCTCCAGAGTATTTAGATCGCAGTTTATAGCTTTTGTAGGAAATGTTTTAGTAGCATTTCCAGTAGCACTATTATTAATATGGGGGATCGACCTCTACTTAGGAGACAATATAGCAAATGGCAAATGGCGTACTTTGATGAAAGATCTCGACCCAGTAGAGTCACCAGCAATATACCACGCAGCTATAGCAGGAGTATTTTTATTCTTATCAGGGATTATTGCTGGAAGCGTAGCTAACCGTGACAAACATAATAATGTCTACTACCGCATCGAGCAACATCCTACGCTAAAGCGTGTATTAGGCAAAGAGAAAACATTGAAAATCGCACAGTGGTATAAGAAAAAGTGGGCTGGGATTATATCCAATATGTGGTTTGGTACATTCATGGGAACAACCGGATCGATTGGCATATTCTTAGGATTGGATCTAGATATACGACACATAACATTTGCCAGTGGCAACTTAGCATTGGGTATTTTTGGAAGTGATTTTAGAGTCCCTACGGATATGATTATATGGGGTGTAATTGGTATGGGATTGATTGGCTTCGTAAACTTCATTGTGAGCTTCACCCTATCTCTATTTTTAGCTTTCCGTGCACGAAAGATAAAAATCATCGACATACTATTTGTATCTCAGGCTATATGGACATTGTTTTTAATCAACCCTTTACAATTCTTTTTCCCTCCCAAAAAAGATGCTACAAATTAATTAAAATAAAAAAAGAGAGGTTTACTAACCTCTCTTTCCTGCTAATAAGTATAATGCTGCCATACGTACAGCTACACCATTTTCAACTTGATCCAATATAATAGAATGCTTGCTATCCGCTACATCTGATGTAATCTCTACACCTCTATTAATCGGTCCTGGATGCATAATGGTAATTTCTTTATTTAAAGAATCTAATATCTCCTTATTCAATCCGTAAAGCATAGAATACTCACGCAATGAAGGGAAATATGCAATATCTTGTCTTTCTAACTGAATACGCAACATATTTGCTACGTCGCACCAATTTAGTGCTTTCATCAAATCATGCTCCACTTTCACACCCAATGATTTAATATATTTTGGGATTAATGTAGTAGGCCCACATACCATGACTTCAGCACCTTGCTTCTGCAAACACAATATATTAGACAAAGCTACGCGTGAGTGAAGAATATCACCTATAATAGCCACCTTTCGTCCAGCAACATCACCATATCGTTCGCGAATAGAGAATGAATCCAGTAATGCTTGTGTTGGATGCTCATGCGCGCCGTCACCAGCATTTACAATCTGTGCATCGATATGTCTACTCAAAAAAACACCAGCTCCAGCATATGGATGACGCATCACGATCATATCCACCTTCATGGCTAAGATATTATTCACAGTATCGATTAAAGTTTCACCTTTACTCACTGAGGATGACGAAGCAGCAAAATTGATTGTATCTGCAGACAACCTTTTTTGAGCCAATTCGAATGATAAGCGTGTACGAGTAGAATTTTCAAAAAATACGTTTGCAATAGTAATATCACGAAGTGAAGGAACTTTCTTAATTGGTCTATTAAGTACGTCTTTGAAATTTTTTGCTGTATCTAAGATGAGTTGAATATCGTTTTCAGTCAAGTCTTTGATACCTAATAAATGGCGGGTACTTAACTGTTCTGTTGCTGCTGACATTGTCTACAAATATTTGTCTATTGAAAAATCTTATTTCTGATCCGTTATTAATACAATACTGTCTTCTTCATCTACTTCTTCCCAGTTAACAATAACTTTTTGAGAATCTATAGAATCCACCTGTATACCGATATAATCAGGTTGAATAGGTATTTGTCTAGAGAATCGACGGTCTACTAGTACTAATAACTCTATACGCTTACTACGTCCGAATGCTTGAATAGCATCCATCGCTGAGCGAATGGTACGACCTGTCCAAAGTACATCATCTATAAAAATGACGTCTTTACCTTCTACAATAAAATCAATTTGTGTACTATTAGCTAATAAAGGTGAACTACCTTTCATTCGAAAATCATCTCTGAAAAAAGTGATATCTAACACACCAGTCTGTATATCTTGGTTAGTCATTTTTTTCAATTCACAGGCGATGCGATTGGCAAGATACGTACCTCGAGGCTGTATACCAATTAACGCTGCATTACTGAAATCACCGTGATTTTCAATTAGTTGTTGACACAATCGTCTGATTGTAATTTGAAACTTAGGACCGTCTAGTAAAATCGATTGTTTCATTGTGGGAATGTTTGGACAAAAATACGCTTTTTATTAATATATGAGAATATATTTAGTTACAAAATTCAAAAGCATCAGATTAGAAAGTCAAAAGCCCTTTATTTGCATAAAGGGCTTTTTTATTAATATTTATTATTCTGTACAAGATTAGTGTTTACTTCGGTCTCGATACGTGGTATAGGCCATACGTAATCACGATCTTTATCGAAAAAACGATTTTCTATGATACGCATTTCGCTACGGTTACTTACTTGATCATAATGAGGTGTACCATTTGCATCTATACGTGGAGCATTTGAAAGCCATTTATCTCTAATTCTACCTAACAATGGTCCTTGCATCACTTCGTGTGCGATTTCCCAACGTCTAATATCCAACAAACGTAAACCTTCACCAGATAATTCATATTTACGCTCTTTACGAACGATTGAACGCATATCTGCTTGAGATTTTCCTGAAGAAATTGCAGGCATATTAACTGACGGACGTTGACGTACCATATTGATAGCTTCATAAACAGAATTATCAATTTGGTTAAGTTCAATTTTAGCTTCAGCATAGTTCAACAACACTTCAGCATAACGGAATAAAATTGTATTCATTTCCGAATTTGCACGATCTGCCTTATCAGCTTCGTCGATATATTTGCGCCATAGGTAACCTGAGAATGAAGCGTATGCATTAGTTGCATCTGTATTAGCCACACGTTTTGCTGTACCTCCTGAGTAATCCCAAGTTTGTAAACTATCCGGATGTGTTTCGAAGACAGTTCCTAACAATAGAGTCTGTGGTAATACAACAGTCTGCGTAAGACGTGGATCTCTATTTTTGAATGGATTATTGACATCAAAAAGTGGTGATTTATCAATATTCAGTCCATCTGTACACTCATAAGAGTCTACTAATGATTGAACTGGAATTTTATTAGAGAATCCACCTAATAAACGTGATAAGTATTGAGATGGAATACCTTGGATCTTTTGTAACGCTTTGTTGTATTGCGTTGCAAAGATGATCTCCTTAGAATTCTCACCAGCATAAGTAAATAATTGACCATAATCATTATGTAATGCATACACATTCATATCGATCAATGTTTTTGCAGCTTGAGCAGCTACATCGTATTTTTTATTTACCAATGCAGCTCTTGACATTAACGCCAATGCAGCGCCTTTACTTACACGACCTGTATTTTCAGCAGTCAATGTTGATGGTAAATGTTCAATAGCAGTTGTCAACTCATTTAAAATAAAATCATTAACTTCTGTCTTCGATGATCTAGCTACATTCGCTTCCGACAAAGGCAATACTCTAGTAACTAATGGCACGCCACCAAATAATTCATTCAAATAGAAATAGTAATATGCTCTTAGAAAGCGTACTTCTGCAAGTCTAGATTGCAATTTAGCTGCTGGTACTACGCCATTCAAACTTTCTGCCTTGTCTAAAATATTATTACAACGACCAATACCTACGTATAGTAAATTCCAATAATTTGAAGTGAATGAGTTATTCAAATCTGCAATACCAGCACCTAGTTTTTGTAAATCGTTCGTATTACGTTCCCAACCAATATCAGTTGCATAGTCTAATGCAAAAGCAAATGGAATAGGAGCTGCACTTGGATTGTCGTACAACGTACTATATGCACCAGTTACAGCCATTTCTAATTGATCTTCAGTCTTCAAAAAAGTCTCACTTGAAGGACTCTCTTGAGGAAATCTATCTAAATATTCATTATCACAAGATATAGTCGTAAAGCCTAATCCTGCTGCTAACATATATGTATATATACTCTTTTTCATTCTTTTATCTTATTAAAACTTCACATTTAATCCAACACTATATACTTTCATCTGTGGATACCAACCTCCTGTACTAATAGGACCTTCTGGATCAAATCCTTTCCAGAAATTTGATGAAGTAAATAGGTTTTGACCTGATGCAAACACACGTAAATTCTGCACTTGTGTAGCGCCCAATTTAATTGAAGGGATTGTATAACCTACAGTCACATTTTTCAAACGCATATACGCTGCACTTTTCATCCAGAAAGTAGAATTCTGTGTATTGTTTACCTCGTTAAATGCAAATCTTGGGAAAGCTGCATTTGGGTTCTCTGGTGTCCATCTATCTAGATGTTGTTCTTGTATAGTACCTCCTTGGTAGAAAGGCATAATACCTTGACCGTAGATATATCCATCTGCTTTACCAACACCTTGAATGAACACAGAGAAATCAAGATTCTTGTATGATCCGCCTAAATTCGCTGAGTAGCTAAATCTTGGAATTGGACTTCCCATAATGATCTCATCTGCAGAGTTGATAACACCATCTCCATTTTGATCTTTATATTTGATATCACCTGGCGCTACAGCTCCAAATTGTTTTGGAGAATTAGCTACTTCTTCAGCAGTCTGGAAATAGCCAATAGCTTCATATCCATACAATGAACCAATAGGATGCCCTTCGTGGTTTACAGTCAAACCTGTACGCATGACACCTTTCATATCCAAGACTTTATTACGAACATCCGATACATTGACCGCAACATTATACTTAAAGTCTTCACCGATAGTATTTTTATAGCCAACAGATAGATCCCATCCTTTATTTTCTACCACACCAGCATTTTGATATGGCGCTGTCAAACCTAATATTTTAGGAATATCTAACTGTAATAAGATACCATCAGTTTTGCGGTAATAATAATCAGCAGTAATACTTAATTTATTCCACAATGTTAAATCCAATCCGATATCTGTAATAGCACTTGTCTCCCAACGAATCTCAGAATTGGCCATACTATTTAGCGCAGCTCCAGTTAAGATACTATTACCGAAGTTGTAATTATTCGCTCCTAATGTTACGAATGCTGAGTAAGGGTACAATCCTATATTTTGATTACCTAATTTACCCCATGAACCACGGATCTTAGCATCGCTAATCACTGATTTTAATGATTCCATAAATGGCTCCTCAGAGATACGCCATCCTGCACTGAAGGAAGGAAAAAATGCAAATCTATTTCCTGCAGCAAATCGAGAAGAACCATCGTAACGCGCATTAGCTTCTAATAAGTATTTACCTAAATAATTATAGTTTACACGACCAAATAAAGAACGAATAGCCCACTGTTGTGAAGTACCTCCATTTTGCAAATTCTCTTTACCTCCAGCATTTATTTCTTGGAATTCAGGAAGCATATATACTTCACGATATGCATTTAGAAAATTATAGTTGTTATCTTCTTGTTGATAACCACCCATCACAGTAATTTGATGTTTATCATCCAATTGCTTATCATACGTCAATAATGCACGGAAGTTATTATACCAAGTTTGATTAAAACTTTCAGTCATTGAGTTACGCTGTGGAGTAAGATATGCCTTAGATCCATCAGCATAGTATGATTGTATTGTATTGATGAATGATGTAGAGTTATTGATGATATATTTTGGTGCATACACTAATTGAGCCGTGAAACCATCAAAAGGTTTATATTTCAAATCCAAGTTGAACATAAAATCTAATGGACGCTCTTCACTCAATCCACCATCCTTAGCCATAGCTATTGGGTTATTACCATTCCATCCTTCACCGTAAGTACCATTAGAAAGAAGGCCTGCTTGATTTGCAGGGATTCTGCGTGCGTAGTGGAAAATAGATCCCGTACCTGCACTTGGTTCAATCAACTCAGATTTTGCTACAGCCAAATCCATTGCTGTACTCCACTTTTCTGAAATTTTCATATCTGTATTCAGACGGAAATTATAGCGTTTGAAATCCGTGTTCTCTATAATACCTTTTTGATCAAACACACCTAATGAACTTGAAACGCGTAAACGATCCGTTCCACCAGAAAGATTGACATAATGCTGTTGCATCAAACCATTATCTTTCAACGTTAACTTTTGCCAATCTGTATTTGGATATTGATCGGGATTAGTAGACATTCCTGCCTTGTAGTCTTGGATCATCTTATCTGTAAATACTGGAGATTTGCCTGTATTAGTATATGCTTCATTCAATAATAGCATGTGGTCCAGACCACCTGCCATTTTAGTCCTGTCTGTAGGTGTTTGCCATCCTACATAATTGTTGTAGTTGACAGAAAATTTCCCCTCAGCTGCACGTTTAGTCGTGATCAAGATTACACCATTTGCAGCTCGAGAACCATAAATAGCTGCTGAAGACGCGTCTTTTAATACTGAAATACTTGCAATATCATTTGCATTGACATTGTTGATATTTCCTTCAATGCCATCGATTAATACAAACGGATTAGAATCTCCTGTGGTACCTATACCACGAATACGAAGACCACCACCATCACGGCCTGGTTGACCAGAAGCCTGTGTTACAGTTAATCCTGGAGCTGCTCCTTGCAATGCAGCAGAAGTCTGTCCTACTGGCTGCTTAGTAAGATCTTCACCTTTTACTACCGATACAGCACCTGTCAAATTAACTTTCTTTTGACTACCATAACCAACTACTACAACTTCATCTAAGTTTGTATCAGATGATAGTAATGTAACTGTATAATAAGATTGCGAACCATTCACCACCAACTCAGTAGCAGTAAAGCCAACACTAGTAATCACAATTTTCGCTCCACGCGACACATTCAATTCGAATTCACCTTTTGAATTCGTACTAGTTGTTACACTAGTCGTTTTATCCATGATTGTAGCTCCAGCAATTGGATTACCAGAATCATCCTTTACAATTCCAGAAATTTTTGTCTGAATTTTTGCTGATTTGCTTACTTCATACGATGTACTTGGTACAACTTTGGACGTTGTATGTGCAGCTACCTCCCCTGTAGAAGCTCCATACCATAAACACAAAGCTACAGCTGCCTTAATAGGCAAACCATGACTTTTTTGTTTTACATCATGATTAAGATTTTTGGTTTTAATAATCATTGGTATATTTAGTTTGTTTTAATTAATTCTATACTTAACGCATTGATGAAACCAGTGTATGATTTTTCATTATTTGGTAAATCATACCCAATTTCAATTTTCCCATTTTTATCGGCTTTGATATCTTTCAAATAAATTGTCTCTGCTAGGTTATTACCGACGTGATGTTTAATCTTTTTTGAGTTATCACCTTTCACTAAAAAATAATTGTAGCTTTCTGCAGATGTATTTGATGAAGCATATATTTCTATTGCATATGATTGTTGAGGTTTCAAATTAGAAATAACAATGAAAGGCTTACCTGCATTTGAAGTATCGATTTCTGTATTAAAATTACTTTGCGAAACCTCTTTTGGTAATTTCCAATTTCCTACACTAGTCCTACTAGGGCCTTGCATATCACGTTTATCAAAGCTATGAGTCACTTCAATATTGATATCAGAAGTAACGTTGTTCTCATCTTGTAATGAAAACATTTTTCTACCAGCTTTTTCGTATAAAAATGAATTCCAACCTGCCATCACTAAATCATGGCCGAAGTTCACTTGTACTTTATTAACTTGATTATTATAAACAGGTTGATGTTGATAATCTTGTAATCGACTTACTTCAAATGGCGATCGCACTGCTTGATAAGCAGCTTCCTTAGCTATCGCTGCCTGATGCTCATTCACATTGTAAGGTTTAAATGCATTACTCTTTACATTGCCAAAGATGGTTTCATACCAAGTACATGCAGCAGTAAATCTACCTATCAATAAATCCAAATGATATGCTTCACGTGTGAAATTATCACCTAGATAGCTGGTACGTCCATTTTGAATAGCAGTACCACTAGGTATCATTCTATATAATGGAATAATATTTTTTATTTCTTTAGAAACATCCACAATCTTGTTGTACATTAATTGTTGATTACGATCATAGCGTTCAAAATTGGCTGTCACTGCATTCTGACCATATGCCCATGTCTGATGATAGATATATTTTACAGTTGGGTATAGATAGTTTTCTTTTACATACTTAAATAAAGAAGGAAGTGACTCTTGTACTGAAGCCATATCCCCTGATGTCACACTTGCTTGTTGAAAACAAATATAATCCCAGTTCTCGTCTTGTAAAGCTTGTAATATGGATGTACGATTGGTATTTGTTTTTATATTATCTATCGTTGTTTTACGATAAGAATATATTTTGTTATCCGTCTCCGCATTTTTTAGATGGAAATCAAGCGCTGCACCTCCTCTGAATAGATTGCCAATTACTAAAGACTTACCATTTTGTTTAGCTAGATCATGGAAATAATATTCTACACCATCATCAGAAAAGCTATTTCCGATAACTAAAATTTTGGTTATTCCGTCATCTAAAGGATCTGCAACAATCACTCTGTTAACGTTACCGACAAATGAACCAATATTATTTGCTATATAACGGTTAGGCTCATTTGAAACTTTTTTTAGTAATTGTTGTTCTTTAGTTGTTAGTCGTGCGAACTTGCTATCTGCAAGCTGTATTGTATCCTGGAGGAAAACAATTGAATCTTTAGTTACGGCTTGAATCTCGCCTAAGAAAAGGGAAATGCCGATTAGCAAACTGTATTTTAATTTCATAATAATTAGAGCGGCTTATAACTCGGCACTAAGATATAAAATTTATGGAATTGTAGATAAGAAAAAAGGAGGATACAAACAATGTATCCTCCTTTTTATAAAATTAGTATAGATATACTATTCCCCAAAGAAATATCCGTATTGATTCATCATTTCGTCTACAATTTTCTTAACATCCGCGTCCTTGTGCTGATCATTAATTAATTGAAAACGTTGCAAACCTGCCAATGCCACACGTACATTACGTTCGTTAGCAAGGTTTCCTATCATTTTGTTAGCAGTATAGTAATGCAAATATTCTCTAATAAAAGTTAAGTTTCGTATAGAGATTTCTTTAGCTTTAGCTGTCTCACCTGTTTTGTACATCGCATCAATAAGTGAAATATAGCTCATAGCTTCACTAATCTGGAATGTACGTTTCGGTAGATTATCGTACGCGTTCGTGACTACATTTTTAGCTTCATTAATTTTACCTTCTTGAAGCAAATTCTGAGCAGCTTCACCAAATATAGAACTAGCGAACAAATTCATATAACGATATGAGTCAGGATCTAAATACTTAGCATGTGCGATATTACCCCACGCATATTTATTGATAATATTATCATATACCGCGGCTGTATTCATCGTGATATGTCCTGTCTCAGGATCGTTTCCTGTGTTGATAGGTAGCAAACGTAAAGAGAATCCCTCAGACACCAAGTATTTATCAAGACCAATATAGCTTGACTCTGGCGTTGTAGTTGTGAAGTAAATCGGACGTTCCCAATTATTATTTGCTAAAATAGCTAATAATGACAACTCAGCTCTACTTACATAACCCATAGGATATGTCCAACGAATAGTATCTGCAATATTTGACTCCCATGCTTGTGGAACCACTTTATTTTTCAATATAGCATTGCGATCAACTGTCAACTGCATATTTTTAGTTGGCAGTAAATTTACGAATTCACCAGACTGCAACTGTACTTTATTCTGCGGATTATCAGATAGCATTACATCTAATAAATCTTTCACTTCGACATGACCTGGTATTTGGTAGTCTTGATAGTAAATTACATCACGAACACCATCCTTGAATTTTTCAGGATCTATATTGATAGGAAGTGCATCCGCATCATTGACTTTATCTAACATCTGACGCATGTACCAATCAGAAGATAATAAACTTAGATTGACTACACGTACATCTGTACGGAAACCTTCAACTTCTTGTACATACCATAGTGGGTAAGTATCATTATCGCCGTAAGAAAACAATATGGCATTAGGAGCACAAGATTCCAAATAGTTCTTTGCCATATCACGAGACAAATATTTCTCCGAGCGATCGTGATCATCCCAGTTCTGAGATGCCAAAAGTACTGGAGCACCTAAGATACCAGCAGCAGTAGCGATGATACCCGCAGTTTTAGGATTTACCTTCTTAGATAAGAATTCAGCAATTGCTAATACGCCTAATCCCATCCAGATAGAGAAAGCGTAGAATGACCCTGCATAAGCATAATCACGCTCCCTCGGCTGTAACGGAGATTGATTTAAATATAAAACAATAGCTAAACCTGTAAAGAAAAATAACAAAAACACAACACCTGCGTCGCGCTGATTCTTGCCAAAATGCCAATAAGCACCAATCAAACCTAATAATAGCGGTAAAAAGAAGTATGTATTTCTACCAGGGTTCTCAGCTTCTGCAGTAGGAAGATCATTTTGGCCTCCTACAAAAGCATTGTCTATCGGCTTGATACCAGATATCCAATTACCTTCTAATACAGATCCATGCCCTTGCGTATCATTTTGTCTACCTGCAAAGTTCCACATAAAATAGCGGCCATACATATGCCCAATTTGGTAGCCAAAAAAGAATTTTAAATTATCCGAAAAAGTAGGCTTTTCATCTGGCCCCAATCCTAAATATTGTCTATAGAATGTTGGATGATCGCCTCTATCAGAATAGATTCGAGGGAATATAGTTTCTCTCTCGTATGTATATCCAGTTTTTGTTTTTGCGACTACATATTTATCCTTATCCTTACGGTATACGTTTCCTTTGTCAAATACATCAGTCGCACGAGCATCAAAGTATTTACCTTTGAACAAAGGCTCTTCTCCATACTGTTCACGATTTAGATAACTTAAAAATGTAAATACGTTGTCAGGATCTGAATTATTTAAAGTAGGATTAGCTTTTGCACGGATAAGAATCATCGCAAAAGAACTGTATCCGAAAATAATAAAGCCTAAAGAAATCAAAGCAATATTTAATAATGGTTTCAATTTTTTGTGTGAATACCATATTCCGAAAACGATCCCTCCTACAACCAATAATGCAAAGAAAGTCACACCAAAACCGAATCCTAATCCTAATGTATTTACGAAGAATAAATCTGTAAAAGCTGCGAACTTAATTAAGTATTGAATCACACCCCACAAGATGAATCCTAAGATTACTACACCTATCAATAATGATTTAATAACGCCTGAAGTTGTAATATTTTTCGAACGTCTAAAGTAAACAACCAATGCGATAGCAGGAATCACCAATAAATTCAATAAATGGACACCAATAGATAATCCCATCACATAAGCCAAGAATACTAACCATCTATCAGCTCCCTCTTCGTCTGCACGTACTTCCCACTTCAATATACCCCAGAATACTATGGCTGTACACAATGAAGACATTGCGTATACTTCTGACTCAACAGCAGAATACCAAAATGTATCTGTGAAAGCATATCCCAATGCCCCAACGAGACCCGCTCCCATAATACGGAGCATTTCGTTTTCACCTACTGCAACAGATAAGTCTGCTTTACCAATAAATAGCTTACGTCCTAATGCAGTGATAGTCCAGAATAGAAACATGATCGTCAGACCTGAACATACTGCCGAACCAATATTCATCCAAAAAGCAATCTCTGTCTTATCCCCCATTGCCAGGTTAGAGAACACATTCTGAATCATCAAGAATAATGGCGCTCCTGGTTGGTGAACAATTTGCATCTTATAAGCAGAAGCAATAAATTCACCACAATCCCACCAACTGGCGGTACGTTCGGCCGTGATAGCATATACTAACGTCGCTACGATAGCACAAAACCAGCCTAATAGATTGTTAATCTTATTATAGTTCATCATATTTAATTTGCTAGGTTAATAAAATAGTCTTCATTGTACTGTGTATTATACAGCTAATTTTAATTATAACAGACTACGATATTCCACGATTCGAAAATAAGGAATACATTGTTACAAATGAATAAATAATTCAGATTTTAACACAGTTTAATACTTTTCGAAAGGCCATCATGAGGTTCATTGTAAAAAAATAAAAAAATAGTAAGCTGTAAATCAGTGCAAATAACAAAAAGTTCAAAATAATATTTTGAAGGAATGAAAGTTCGTTCTATATTTGCATAGTCAAACAAGGAAACAAAGACACAAATTGTTTACAAATGTTTGTCCGATAGTATAAGGGTAGTACGACAGTTTTTGGTACTGTTTGTCTTGGTTCGAATCCAGGTCGGACAACGAAAGAGAGTTACACAAGTAGCTCTCTTTTTTGTTTTAATAACCTAAATTTTTATTGAAAATATTTTCAAATTTATTTGGGAGTTTAATTTACAATTTCTAAATTTGCATCACAATCAAGGTAAGGCATTTCTTTTTAGAGTTCTAAACCAGATTAAAATAAGATTGTCCGATAGTATAAGGGTAGTACGACAGTTTTTGGTACTGTTTGTCTTGGTTCGAATCCAGGTCGGACAACAAAAGAGAGTTACATAAGTAACTCTCTTTTTGTTTTAATAACCTAAATTTTTATTGAAAATATTTTCAAATTTATTTGGGAGTTTAATTTACAATTTCTAAATTTGCATCACAATCAAGGTAAGGCATTTCTTTTTAGAGTTCCAAACCAGATTAAAATAGATTGTCCGATAGTATAAGGGTAGTACGACAGTTTTTGGTACTGTTTGTCTTGGTTCGAATCCAGGTCGGACAACAAAAGAGAGTTACACAAGTAGCTCTCTTTTTTTGTTTATTACAACTAACTCATTATCAAGTTCTAAATAATAAAACATCTTTGTTTTTTTTTTTCAATTTCCTTTCTATAAATTTGCATGACATTTTTCAGACATAGATGTGTGTTTTTGATAATCAACGATACATGTTCACAAAAAATGTTATGATGACAATGCATTCATTCATAAATCATAATATAAATAAAACATACCATGCCTTTGCAATTCAACACGGTTAAGTTATTCGCTGGTTCAGGAACCCAAGAACTTGCTGAAAAGATCGCTAAATCATACGGTAAGGACTTAGGAGATAAGACTTTATCAAAATTCAGCGACGGGGAAATCCAACCATTTTATAATGAATCCGTAAGAGGAAGTGACGTTTTCCTAATCCAATCTACCAACCAACCAACAGACAATCTTTTAGAATTATTATTGATGATTGATGCAGCAAAAAGAGCTTCTGCGCATTACATCACTGCTGTTGTTCCCTATTTTGGATTTGCACGTCAAGACCGTAAAGATAAGCCACGTGTAGCTATCGGTGCCAAAATGATTGCAAACTTGATCACTGCTGCTGGCGCAAGCCGCATCATGACTATGGATTTGCACGCTGCTCAGATCCAAGGATTCTTTGATATTCCAGTTGATCATTTAGATGGTTCTGTTATCTTCGTGCCTTACATCAAGTCATTGAATCTTCCTAATTTAACAATTGCATCTCCAGACATGGGTGGTTCATACCGTGCACGTACATTTGCAAAATTCTTTAATGCTGAAGTTATCATCTGTGACAAACGTCGTAAACGTGCCAACGAGATTGAATCTATGTCAATCATCGGTGACGTGACTGGTCAAGATGTAGTTTTAATTGATGATATCTGTGATACAGCAGGTACTCTATCTAAAGCTGCAGCATTAATTATGGAGAATGGTGCAAGTTCAGTAAGAGCAGTATGTACGCATGCAGTATTATCTGGCAAAGCTTATGAAACTATCGAAAACTCGGTATTATCAGAAATGATCGTAACAGATACAATTCAGCTTGACCCAGAAAAAGCTAAAATGTCAACTAAAATTAAAGTATTATCTACTGCAGATTTATTTGCTAAAGCAATAAAGAATGTAAATCAGCACTCTTCAATCTCTGATTTATTTGAGGTAGAATAATTCTTTACTAAGAAAATATCAAAGGCCATCAATTTCATTGATGGCCTTTTGTTTTTATAGTTAGTGTGAAAATAAGGCTGAGAATACAGTCATCACAATTTTCATCACTCTTACTTGCCAAAAAACATGCCAATACTTAAACTCACGGCATTCATTTTGCAATAAAAAAGCGTGATCCAATTATGGATCACGCTTAAAAAAATTGATTAAAGATATTTCTTATAAAGCCTTAGCTCTGATGTTACGTAAGAAAACTTCAGTGCCATGACCTAAAAAGCCGATATGACCAGATTTACGATCTAATCCAGGATGGTTTTTCTTATCTAAGGTTCCATTCTTAGACACTTCTTTGACATCCGCATCGACAATAACTTGTCCATTCAATGTGACTTTGAAGCGGTTACCCTGAACACGAATTTCTTGCTCATTCCATTCGCCCAATGGTTTTAATGCACCACGTTTAGCTGCTACGATACCATATACAGAACCATGGTATTGGTATGGAGCTAAATTTTTATATACATCAGCATCATCATCCAAAATTTGGATTTCATAACCTTGATAAGCTGCATCACCTTCTAATGGTGTACGTACGCCTACCCCATTATTAGCACCTGGAGTCAATTTAAATTCGAATCTAAATACAAAATCGCTGTACTCTTTCTTAGTGAAGATATTTTTACCAAATTTTGCATTAGGATTAGACCATATTACACCTTCTTCATTGATGGCATAAGCTGAAGATTCTGTCCACTTGTCTAAGTTTGTACCATCAAACAACATATCGAAACCTTCTTTTTTCTCTTGCTCACTCAATTGGTAAACAACTTTACGAGGCAGCTCTTTCAAGTAGATATCACGATACCATACACGAGATCCATGCGCTTGCAATTCAATTTGTTCGATAGGAAAAATAGCTTGGTTACGATCCCAGAAATTTTCTAAAGGTACTTTATCGACAACCAATTCACCGTTAAGCCATACCCATACATCTGCACCTACCATCTTGATCTTGAAATTATTCCATTCACCAAGTGGATTGTCAGCTACTTTAGATGGTTTAGAGCTATGTTTTTGGTTATTGTAAAGACCTCCTGATCCTACCTCTGCACCAACATTAGTACGTGAGATATCCCAAATCTGTACTTGAGGAGTACCTCTCAAGTAAACACCTGCATCTGGTTCTTTACCATTCTTATCTAATTTCCAATCTAATATAAGCTCGAAGTCACCGTATTGCTTTATCGTAGCAATATTATCACCATGACCGCCGAATACAAGATTTCCATTTTCAACAGACCAATTGTCACGCATTTTTTTGTCAGCTATAGCTTGTTTTTCAGCAAGCTCTTTAGTTGACATTTTTGCTCGTTTGATTGGATTTTCAACTAAGCCTTTCCATCCAGATAGATCTTTGCCATTGAATATAGACACGAATCCTTCTTGTTTAGGCATTTCCGCTAGGTGACGAATGATAGCCTCACGCAAGTAAGAACTTTCGCTTCCTGAAAGATTATTCATAGCTTTTTCTAACCACTTACGCACGTCAGATCCAACATATTCTTTATTCTCTGTAGCAATCGTCATGACCGCATCAGTTGCTGCCCCCTTAAGCTCAGCGTCATCCAAATATTTACTTGCAAAGGCTAGAGCAGAATATGTACCTGTGGACTTTAAACCGTTTAAGGCTGCACGACGTTGGTCAGTTGTTTTAGCGAATTCAAAAGCATCCTTGAATAAGATTGTCTTTTGATCATTCTTAACTGTACTTGCATTCAATTGTTTTACGAAACCATTAAACACAGTTTTGAATAATTCTGGATCTTTCTCAGTACGTAATAATGTCGTTAAATGTTCCAATGAAGATGTATTAGACCACGCTGCTAATGCTTGTATAGCTTGGCCTTTCAGAGGATTTCCATCTGCTACATAATTCTTCACTGTAGCTAAAGACGTAGCACTACCCTCTCCTGCAAATATTGGGAAATAATTTGCTGATGATGGAGCTAGCGAACGAGATATGTTAGCTGCTAAACGTGATACTTTTTGTTCTTTTTGTGGATTATTTTGTAAAGCTAAGATTGCAGCGCGTTGCAAATAACTCAACTCTTCACCTTGTGCTTTACCTAATAACTCTATAATCTTATCCAAATCGCCATCAGTGCTTACAGCAGGCAATGCTTTGATAGCCGCCAAACGTACTGCTGGACTTGCATTTGGCAATAAATCAAATACTTTATTCGCTGAAGATGCATTTGAACGCATACCCAATACAGATAATAAAGCTAATTGAGTTTTCTCATTTGAACCTACTAATGCTGTGTTAATAGCATTGACAGTATTAGCACCCTTTGCTGTAGCCAATAACGATTTCAACGCACTTTCTTCAGCTGGTGTAGCTGTAGCTAATTGACTGATTAAGAATTCAGCGTTCTCACCTTTTGTTAAAGCTGCAAGCGTTTTATAAGCTGCGATCTTAGATTCAGCAGATTTCAAGCTTTTCAAACTTTTTTCTACAACAGGAATTGCTGCCGTAGTATTGTTTGTCGCTAAGAAATTCAACACCGATTCTTGAGCATTTGGAGATAATTTAGTTATTGAAGAAGCTACCTTAAGCATATCAGTAGCTTTTGAGCCCTTACCAATCATTCCTAACGCCAGATTACGCAAGACAGCATTATCACTTCCCGTTAATTTCTTCAGTGATTTAGCCGTTTTTAATGGTTCAATTGTGTTTAATAACGATAAAGCACCGACTTTAGCGCCTAGACCTTTGGTATCAGATGATTCGTTGAAAACCGAATTAGCTAACTTACTTGCCAATTTTGTATTTCCATTTTTAGACAATGCTTGTGCGTAGTTTAATGTTAAACTCGAAACATTCGTTCTATCAAAACCAAAATCAACTGCCTTAGCTTTATTATAAAATACGTTGTAAGAATTTACTCCACCAATTTTACTTAGTGTAGTCAATGCATTGCGCTGAAAGTTTTCAGATTGGTATTGACCAATTAACTGTATAATACGATTTTCAGCATCTTTGTTGTGTACTTCAGCTAATGCGCCTATGATTGCTGTCGCTACTTTCTCACTTACATTACCTGCTAATGCCGCATTTAATGCTGCCGCTGCCTCCGTAGTATGTATAGCACTCAATACGCGTGCTGCCTTCTCCGCTAAATATTCATCTGTCAATAAAGCCGAAACTTTAGCCACTGATTCATTTTTAGCACAGAATTTCAATAACTCTAAAACAAACCCTTTATTATTAGGATCTTTCACTTTGTCTAAAGCTACTAGCAAACCATTTACGTATTTCTCACGCAACTGTTCTTTACCAGGCTGCATGACATAGAATGCATACGAATTTGTTGCATATTCTATAGATGCATTATTTCCGCCTTGAGGAACTAATTTCTCTAATAAAGCAGCTACATCTTCCGGATTAAATCCTTCTAATTCTTTCATTGCCACTAAGAACTTTGTTTGTTCTTCAGCTGGTTGTTGAGCCAATACGTCAGCGATTTTCGTTGCTGTAGTACGATTAGCTGGTTGTTGTGCATAGGATGCCGTTTGCAACAACAATAATATAGATATGGTATTAAAAATTTTTTTCATCTGGAGTTACAATTACATTGTCCAAGGACCTCTCATAGGTTGATCGATTAATCGGTTTGCTGCTTCATCACTAACAAACTCTTGTTTAGCCGAATCAAAGTGCAATGTTCTATTCAAGCGCAATGCTGCCAAACCAAGATTTACTAAGGTACACGAGTAATAACCATTCTCTTCGTTCAACGCAAATTTTTGACGTGTACGCACTGACTCTACAAAATCCGTCATTTGTGGAGCAGGATCAGGATATTGCGCTAATTTGCGTTCTAAATCTGGAATATCTGAAACGAAACCACGGAATAATTTCCCATTAGGACCTTCTACATAAGCTTTACCTACTTCAGTACCTTCTCCATCCAAGATAATCTGACAACCATCAGCATATGTATATACGATCTTACGCCATGTACCTACCGCATCTGAGTGCTGCTGAGGCGCATCTACTTCGATCTTAACTGGACTCTCATTATCTTTGCCTAAGAAGTATTGTACTGGATCCAAATAGTGTTGTCCCATATCACCTAGACCACCACCATCATAATCCCAATATCCACGGAATGTCGTATGTACACGGTGTGTGCTGTATGGCTTGTAAGGTGCAGGACCTAACCACATTTCATAATCTAACTCTTTTGGAGCTTGTTCAACTGGAAGATTCTCTCTACCTACCCAGTAGAATTTCCAATCAAATCCTGTATGCTTAGAGATAGTCACTTTCAAAGGCCATCCTAACATACCTGTATCTACTACTTTTTTGATTTTCTTTACCGGTACATTCATACCATAGAAGTTCGCGTCAAAACGGAACCAAGTATTAAGACGGAAAATATTGCCATGCTGAGCAATAGCTTCTTTCACTTTCTTACCTTCACCGATAGTACGTGTCATTGGTTTCTCACACCAGATATCTTTACCTGCACGTGCAGCTTCCAAAGACATCAAACCATGCCAGTGTGGTGGCGTAGCGATGTGTACGATATCTACATCAGGATTTTGAATCAAATCTCTAAAGTCGTGGTGTTCTTTAACTCCACCACCTAATGCTTTCTGAGCTAAAGCCAAATGTCTGCTATCTACATCACAAATTGCTACAGTCTTAGTTCCTGCGTAATTAAAGTGTCCACGTCCCATCGCTCCTACACCAATTACGCCCTTTGTTAAGTGATCACTAGGAGCTAAATAGCCTTTACCCAGTACGAATCGAGGCACAATTGTGAATGCAGCAGCTCCAATCAATGATTTCTTAAGAAAATCACGTCTTGAAGTATTTTGTTTTTCCATGCTCTAATAAGATTTATATTTTTAGGTTTATTACGTCTTAAAGATATTTGTTTTTTTTAAGCAACTCAAATATATGTGCATAAAATTTCAACAAAGAAAAGAATTTCAATGTATTGCATATTTTACAATTGAAAATAAATCTGGATAAGTTCAAATTAATGCTTATTTTTGCACTTCAAATTTTAAATTAAAAACATGAAATCAATTGCTATTAGCGGTTCTGCAAGACAGAACGTAGGGAAAAGAGATGCGAAAGAATTGCGTTACCAAGGTTTAGTACCTGCAGTAGTGTACGGTGGTACTGAGCAAATTCACCTTTCTGTATCCGCAGCTGATTTGAAAGGAGTTCTTTACACACCAGATGTAGTTTTCGTAGAATTAAACATCGATGGTACTATTGTAAAAGCGACAGTTCAAGAAGCTCAATTTCACCCATTAACAGACCAAATCACTCACGTTGACTTCTTACAATTGTTTGATGACAAAGAAGTATCAATCAACATTCCTATTAACTTAACTGGTACTTCTCCAGGTGTTAAAATGGGTGGTAAATTAGTTCAAAAATTACGTAAATTACGTGTTAAAGCTCTTCCTGGAAACTTACCTCAAGAAATTGATGTTCCTATGGAATCTTTAGAAGTAGGTAAATCATTCCGCGTACGTCAAGTAGAATTAGAAAATGCTAAAGTGTTAAATAACTCTGACGATACTATCGTTTCAGTTATCATGTCACGTGCATTACGTCAAGCAGAGCAAGAAGCTGCTAAAGCTGCTAAAGGCGGTAAAAAATAAGCTATCTTACGATAGAATAAGAAAGGCATCGAAATTCGATGCCTTTTTTTTTGCTCAAAAATTGTTCGCTGATTATACCATTGTAGTATTATGCACAACTCAATTCTAATTCCTATTTTTGCGTTATGAATTTTTTAATCGTCGGCCTAGGTAATATTGGCAAAGAATACGAAGATACACGACATAATATTGGTTTCATGGTAGCAGATCAGCTAGCCAAAGAAGCTGGTAGCACATGGTCCTTATTGAAACTTGCATATTATACTGAATTCAAACAGCGTGGTCACAATGTATACGTCATCAAGCCTACGACTTATATGAATTTGAGCGGTAAAGCGGTAAATTATTACATGCAACAGCTGAAAGTACCTATCGAGAATGTGTTGGTAATCGTTGACGATTTAGCTATACCATTTGGTTCACTCCGAGTAAAGCCTAAGGGATCGGCAGCAGGACACAATGGTTTAAAATCTATCGAGGCAACTTGTGGAGGTCAAAACTACCCTCGCCTACGTTTTGGTATCGGCGATAATTACCCAAAAGGTCGTCAAGCAGAATTTGTATTAGGTCCATTTGATAAGGAAGAGCAAAAAGATTTACCTCAATTAATCGATCATGCAGTTAAGATGTGTCAATCTTTTGTAAACATAGGTTTGCAATTGACCATGACCAACTTGAATACAAAATAAAATATAGAGAGCCTCCAAATGGAGGCTCTCTATGCTTAAAACTATTTGATTCTACTTTCTACTTAAATCCAAATTTATGGGCACAGTATACGCCACACGAACTGGTTTACCATTTTGGGTACCTGGTTCCCATTTCGGTGCTTTCTTCAATAAATTGACAGCTGCTTCTCCTGTGCCATGGCCAAGATCATTTATGACATCAATATTTGACAATGATCCATCCTTTTCTACAATAAACCTGACTTGAACAGTGCCTTTTACACCTGCTTTAATTGCTTCCGATGGGTACGAATAATTAGTACCGATCCATTTTCTAAATTCCATCATTCCATTTGTTGGCTGAGGCTGTTTATCATCAGAAGCAATATCTGAATAAGCTACGACTGTAACCTGATCGATAACCTTTGAATCTGAAACTTGTGAGTGTGCACCTGACCTAGCTCTACCTACGACAGTTTTAACTTCAGGTTTTAATTTAGCAGAATCTGCTTTGAATCCAGTAACAACTACTACCTTTTGATCTGAATTTTTAGTCGTAATCTCTATCACTCCATCCTTTGCCTCCTCACCATATTTCTCTACTGCAACTTTATCTTTCAAAACATTGATAGACTCAATATCATTCGGGTTTATGGAGCCAATAGCCGATTGATCAGTTCCCTTAACCACACCATCTACTACAAACAAAGGCTTTGCATTGGAGTTTTTATTCCCAAATTTAAGATTATCCTTATCATTCACTTTGACTTG
>JAZQRD010000026.1:0-9508 GCA_045629405.1 Sphingobacterium sp.
GCGTTACTAACGTGTGTGATGAGCTTAATTGTCATCAGCGGAATAGTATTTATGCACAAAGAAGTAACTTCTAAAGGTGAAATTATAACCCATATTCACCCATATGATTTTACTGATACGGCCAATAAGCACACCCATAAATGCGACGCTGAGATTCAATTTCTCAATGTCCTTTTTCAAGGAACTTTTACAGAATCAAATTTCTTTGTTTTCGAGGTTCCATTTTTTCAAGAATATGATATCGCTACGGATTCTACGTATAGTATCAACTATTCTTCGAGACTTACACTATATCAATACCTTCGCGGACCTCCTTCTATAGCTTAAATATTACGCTCATTTATCTACTGAACCCAAAGATTCATGTGGAACTGTATTTATTTATATAAGCTATAACCTTTTAAAATTTTAATTTTATTATGTCCAAGATAAACTATGGCTTCGCTATGGCCATAACTATGGTATGTAGTACGTCCGTACTATTTGCACAACAAATAACTGGAACTGTCAAAGATCAAGATGGAAACCCTATTGAAAATGCTACTATTCTGATAGAAGGTACCTCAAATGGTGCTAAAACAAATAACCTAGGTAAATTTGAATTACCATATACAGCTGACAAAGCAAATATCCTTATTAGAGCTATTGGTTATCAATCGCTGCGTAAAGTACTAGATAAGTCTGCTTATTCTCAGCCTCAAGATTTTGAATTATTCGAAGACAATCTTAATCTTAATGAAGTTGTAGTCAGTGCTACACGATATGGTATTGACCGTCAAAAGGCTCCAGTAATTGTAAATGTGCTAAGTCCTAAATTATTTGCGGCGACGCAATCCGTGGCTATGTCAGAGACACTGAATTACCAACCTGGTGTACGTGTAGAAAATAATTGTCAGAACTGTGGGTTTACGCAAGTTAGGATGAATGGACTTGAAGGAGCCTACTCTCAAATACTTATTAATAGTCGCGCAGTATATAGTGCGCTAAGCTCGGTGTATGGATTGGATCAGATCCCGACCAGTATGATAGATCGTATCGAAGTAGTTCGCTCTGGCGGCTCAGCCCTATTTGGCGCAAATGCAATCGCAGGTACAATAAACATCATTACGAAAGACCCTGTAGAAAATGATTGGTCTGTAAAATCGACTAACTCTCTAATTGATGGCAAAGCATGGGACAATACTATCGATTTTAATACATCCTATATAGATAATGATCTGAAGACTGGCGCTACCTTTTTCGGGATGCATCGCAATCGTCAAGGATACGATGCTAACGGCGATGGTTTTTCAGAAATGACCAAACTACGTAACACTACCTTCGGGACAAAAGCTTTTTTCAAACCTTCTGAACAAGAGAAGTTCACATTGGACTTCAGTGTTTTAGAAGAGTTTCGCCGTGGTGGTGACAAATTTGATGTTGCTCCTCATTTTTCAGATGTTACAGAACAGTTAACAACGAATTCTATTATTGGCGGAATAACATATGATCGTTATTCAAAAGATTGGAAACACAAATTATCTGTATACGCTTCAGCTCAAAAAAGCAATCGTGATAGCTATTACGGTGGACTAGGTGGTGGACGGACCTCAGTAGATAGTTTACAAGCAGCCAATTCATATGGTGTGACAAAAGATATTGCTTTTGTAGCAGGAACTCAATATACATATAATTGGGATCGTGATGTGTTTACATCTGGTATAGAATTTAATGGCAATAATACGAAAGATATCATTCCAGGATATGATCGAATTATTGATCAAAAAGCAAGAAGCTTAGGTGCATATGCACAATATGAATGGAATATATTACCACAATTTAAGACCCTAATCGGTGCAAGATACGATCATACGAATATAGATGGAAAGTATAGCTTACGCGGTATTAATAGGTCTTCAGATCAGAACTTTGGTAACTTTAGTCCAAGATTAACGATTTTATACGATATCGTACCTGGCATACAGTTCAGAGGTGGATATGCTCGTGGTTTCAGAGCGCCACAAGCCTTCAATGAGGATATGCACGTAGCATCTATCGGTGGAGAGCAAGTATTTGTTTTAATAGGTGAAAATCTAAAAACCGAACATTCTGATGCGTATACAGGTTCATTTAATTTCACGAAAAACTTTGGAAGAACACAGACTAGTTTATTAGTTGAAGGATTTATGACACAATTGCATAATCCATTTACTACTGTAATGACAAATGAAAGTACAGAAGTAGTGATCCAAGAAATGAGAAATGGTGAAGGTGCTAAAGTATACGGCACAAATATAGAACTGAGTATCGCTCCATCGAGTCGATTCTCTGTACAAGCTGGTGGAACTATTCAGCGATCACTTTATAATAAATCACAGCTATTATTCGAAGGGGAATCTGAATCTGATAATATTTGGTCAAAACGTTTTACACGCACACCCAATGTATATGGCTATTTGAATACAAATTATAAACCTATTAAGCCGTTGTCGATAGACCTAACAGGTGTCTATACGGGCAAAATGCTTGTACCACATGTGATGCAAGATGATAGTTATGTATTGAAAAATGTACGTGATTTTGCGGAATTAAATTTACGCCTTGGCTATACTGTACAAACAAAAAAAGAGTTCAGTATAGAGTTTTTCGGTGGTATTCAGAATATGTTCAATGCTTATCAAAAAGATTTTGACAGAGGCGCTACACGTGATTCGCAATACATCTATGGACCATCTAAGCCACGCACTTTCACATTTGGAGTTAAGTTTGGACATTTTCATTAATGAAGATTTGGACTATCATAATATGCTACGTTTTTATCTTGAGCCAACATGCCAAAGCTCAAGATAAAGACAGTCGTATACATTGGCTCAAGTTCGAACAATTAGCAGACTCTTTGCGTCAAAAACCAAAAAAAACAATCTTATTCTTTCATACAGATTGGTGTACGTATTGTAGAAAAATGATGAAAGAAACATTTCGAAATAGAGTCATTGCCAATAAAGTAAATGAAGAATATTATGCTGTTCACTTTGATGCTGAATCTACTGACAGTATATATTTTGATGGCCAAGTGTACACTAATACTTCAGATGAGAAGAGTACAGGTCATTATCATTCATTGGCTAAAGCTTTTTTGGGAACAAAAAAGCCTATATTTCCGACTACAATTATACTTGATGAAGATATTAATGTAATTTTATTTGAACAAAGATATCTAAGTATTAGGGAGTTCCTAAAATTTTTATAAATTAGCGCCACTAACTGTAGCATTATACCGCTGTATAGCGTTATAGGGCTTAAATAAGATAAACTATTTGTATGAAACAACTATTTAAAACCGTATTCTTTGCACTTGCTGCAACTGTTTTCTTTGCTGCTTGTAATAAATCAGAAGATGTAAACTATGATGATTATTATGAACAATTAGCGAAGGAGCAAAAACGTATTGACTCAACATTGACCGCTCAAAAACCGATATTAAGAGAGTATGCAATGAACAAATTCGATAATCCACAATATGACGACTCTACAGGTTTTTGGTTTGAAATCCTTGCTCCTGCAACAGATACATCATACCAATATACTATCACAAGTGCTGGTAGCTGGGTAACTCCTATCGCAACCGTTAAATACAAAGGCGAATTATTGAATGGAACAGTTTTCGATGAACCATCACAACCAGTATCTATGAATATTGTTGAAGCGTCACAATATAATCAAGGATTGATCGCTGCATGGCCTATCGCATTCAGACCTAAAACTATTACATTTAATAGTAAAAAATATTACACAGGATTAATTGACGGTGGTTTGAAAAAAGGTCATAAGATTCGTTTTGTAGCACCATCTCCATATGGTTATGACAAGACATCATCAGAAAAAATTCCTGCAAATTCACCATTAGTATTCACCATAGAAGTCGTTGATATTAAGTAATATATTAAAATATTTCAATAAAAAATCCCATTTACTTTTAGAGTAAATGGGATTTTTTTATTCATAGATATTCACATAAACAATGCACTTTTCCACATTATGTTAGTAACTATTGTAAATATCTAACAAAGCTTAATATTGTTAACTAAATATATATACCACATGCATGAATAAATAATAACCATTTGTATGAAGATAATACTATCATAAATGATTATCCACACAGGTTATCCACACTATGTGGATAACTATATATGTTTATCTACCTTTAAACTTTGCTCCTTCCAGTATTTGTTGTGGATCTTCAATAGCAAGTAAATCGATCAATTCCATCTCAGGATTTCTCTCCATAAATTTACGTACCATCATCCAGCCCATATACGTGCCCAACTTAGGCGCAGACTCATTATTTTCACCTAACTCAGGAGTGAATGGAGCTTCTGAAAAATATTTCTGAATACGTAAATAGTCGGTACTATACAATAAATCTTCTTGCATAAACCATCCCCAAACATCTGATTGATACTTTTTGGCCCAAGCTAATTGTTCCTGAGTGTAACCAATTTTTAAATGGTCAGGTACATTCTCCAACAGCAGATCCATAGCATAGAGAATCTTTCCGTTATATACCATATAAGATAATGTATTCAAAGACATATCTGGCTGTGGATATAAATCTTCACGAAGAACAGTCTCGATCACACGGGGAGTAATATTTTCCGATGTAAATCTTTTAGATATATATAGAGGTATCGATTGTACTAATGAAGGATAATATTCTGAATCTGCTCCCAAGAACATATCTAAACCAATACCTATATAATCTTCACCAATTGGTGTCTGGAAAGAGAAACCAGAAAAAAATGCTATTAATCTCGGTATTTGATAATCAGGGAAATAATATTTGATATATTTAAAAGCACTGGTCAATTCTTTTTCTTGATCAGTAAGCGTGGGAAACTTATCTATTACAGATTTTGATAAGTCTCTAAATTCCTTTTTTTGTATAATTTTTGGCAGAATATCATGGATATAAGCCGTATCTTTAGGGTCTCCTACTTCCAACATTTCGCGCATGTAATCTGGGTAAAATGCTGGATAATTTTGTTGAGAAATACGATTAAAATGTGGAACATCTTTTCGTTCCAATGCAGCTAACTGCTGATCGAATCGTTCAATCTTGATATCAAGATCAAGATTTGAAATATCTGGTCTTTTAAAACTATTGGATTGATTACAAGCTGAAAAAGCTAATGTTAGCAATAACAGAAACTTTGGTATAGATTTGGTACACATTCGTAATGGATAATTTTAACTGACTGTAAAATTAAATAAATAAAGAAGATATATGCAAAAATTAACAAGAACATTCCTAGCTTCAGCAGCAATATTGACAGCCGTAATCTCTTCAGGCACAGTACAAGCACAAGATTATTATTCGGGTAGCCGCTACAAGACTGGTTATGAGGAGAAAAATCTACGCTTGGGTTTAAGTATCAATCCTAATATCGGATGGATGAGATATAACGATGAAGACTATGATGCAGGAAGCAAAGCTGGATTTTCATACGGCTTATTAGCTGATGTAGGTTTTGCACGCAATTATTATTTTTCTACAGGTTTATTAATCAACTCGATCAACACTTCCGTTACACCTCCATCATATGTAGAAGACAATGTAAAAAGAGATTTGATTCGCTTACAATATGTTGAGGTACCTTTGACTATTAAATTAAAAAGTGAAGAAAATGATTTAGGTCGTTTTTATGGACAATTTGGTTTTACAGCAGGTTTCAAAGTGTCAGGTAAAGAAAAATTAGCTGGTAGTAATAAGAAAACTGGTATCGCTGGAGATGATTTATTCAGATTAGGTCTTCAAGTTGGTGGTGGTGCTGAATGGAAACTTGGTGACAACTTAGGAGTATTGACAGGTTTAACTTTTAATAATGGCTTTACACGTGCTATTAACAACGAAGGCAAGCCTAAAACTTCCTATGTAGCACTAAACCTTGGTATCCTTTTTTAAATCGTTAGTATAAACATTATGAAAATAGCATTAGCCCAACTAAATTATCATATAGGCAACTTTGAAGCCAACGAACAAAAAATTATTGCGGCAATAACATCTGCAAAAGAAAGCAACGCAGATCTGATTGTGTTCGCTGAATTGGCTATTGGCGGCTATCCTGCTAAAGATTTACTACGCAATGCTATTTTCATCAATCAATGTCAGCAATCGCTCGAGCGTATAGCTCAAGTGTGCACCAATATTACCTGTATTATAGGAGCACCGATTCCGAATACGACGAATGAGGGCAAAACATTATTCAATGCCGCAGTGATATTAGAAAATGGTGTGATAAAAGAGTGTGTATTTAAAACATTACTCCCCGATTATGATGTGTTTGATGAATATCGATATTTTGAGCCAAATAGAAAAGTAAATTGTGTAGATATTAAAGGAAGAAAAATCGCGTTGACAATCTGTGAAGATCTGTGGGATGATGATGAGAACAATTCATACGTGGGCGATTTAATGCAAGATTTGGCAAATGAGAAACCTTCACTAATTATCAATCTGGCAGCTTCTCCATTCTCTTATACTCACTACGCTAAACGTTTAGACGTATTGCGTAAGAATATCAATATAGCCGGTACTCCCCTTATCTATATAAATCAAGTCGGTGCACATACCGATATTATTTTTGATGGGCGCTCATTAGCTCTTGACAGTAATGGTCAGATAATCCATGAACTTAAACGATTTGAAGAGGATTTTCAAATAATTGATTTTAGTGAGATAGATTTGAATTCTGAATCGATCGATGAATTGCCGAATACAGAAATTGCCTTAATCTATGAAGCTCTATTGTTAGGGATAAAGGATTATTTTAACAAATCAGGTTTTCGTAAAGCTGTATTAGGTCTCTCAGGTGGATTGGACTCAGCAATCGTTGCTGCACTAGCTGTTGAAGCTTTGGGAGCTGAAAATGTGCTAGCTGTATTAATGCCAAGTATATACTCAAGTGATCATTCGATTCAAGATGCTTTGGACTTAGTACATAATACGAATTGCAAACACCTCATATTGCCGATTCAAGAAATTACTTTATCATTTGGAAATGTGCTAGCAGGAGCATTCCAAGGGTTATCTCCAGATACGACAGAAGAAAATATCCAGGCGAGATCTCGAGGTACACTCTTGATGGCAATCTCCAACAAGCTAGGATATATATTGCTAAATACATCCAATAAAAGTGAAGCTGCAGTTGGATATGGTACGCTCTATGGCGATATGGCTGGTGCGCTAAGCGTAATCGGCGACGTATACAAATCTCAGGCCTACGAACTTGCTCATTACATTAACAGAGAGCGTGAGATCATTCCTCTCAATACCATTGTCAAACCACCATCGGCCGAATTGAGGCCAGATCAAAAGGATTCGGATTCACTCCCTCCTTATGAGATATTAGATGCAATACTTTATCAACTAATCGAGCTAGAAAAATCTGGATCAGAAATTATTAAACTAGGATTTGATGAAGCACTAGTTACTAGAATTGTAAAATTGGTAAATAACGCCGAATTCAAGCGATTTCAAGCACCTCCAATATTACGAGTAAGTCCTAAAGCTTTTGGTGCGGGAAGGGTGATGCCTTTGGTTGCAAAATATTCATTTTAATGAATTAAACCATTAAAAAATATTCATGTCTAACTAAATGAATAACAACTGATTTTAATTTTTTAAAAAAATATTATGAAAAATTTAGCGTTCATTTTTGCAGCTCTGCTGCTGATTTTTACAGCATCATGTTCATCTAATAAGTTTCACACTACTCGCATTCAGCATATTGATTTCAACCAATATAAGACATACGGATGGCTAACTCCTGTTGATTCCTTATCTAAGGATTATTACAACAATGACATAGCCAGAAATAATATAATGTCAACTGCTAATAAAGAAATCGAAGCTCGTGGTTTGACATATTCGAAAGAAAATCCTGATTTATTATTCCGTTATGTGACGATTGTGAATAACAAAAGCCGTCTAGTATATAGTTCAGGTTACTATGGTGGATGGGGAGGCCCTTGGGGATTCTATAGACCTTGGGGATACTATGGATTTGGTTACGGAGGATTCTATGGAGGTAGCTACCCTGTTGCTAAAGAAAAGATTCGCTATGGACATATCATTCTAGAGGCTATTGACCGTAAAACGAATAGCGTAGTTTGGCAAGCAAGAGGAACTTCAGAAGTAGATATTCCAGAAAAAGCGATAAATGAACTACCTAAAATGATTACAGGTATTATCAAAGAATATCCAATCGCTATTAAGAAATAATAAAAAACTCGGCTGTCTTTATAAAGACAGCCGAGTTTTTTTATTATATAGAATCTCTTATCGTGAGGTGAAAAGGTACCTCGACTTGCTGCTTAGACCCTTCTTTAATTAATTTGGCTGCAGCTCTTCCCATATATTCAAAATCAGTAGATATGGTTGTGATTCCATTTAGAATAAACTTTTTCAAAGCTGTCTCGTTATAGCTGATGATGCCTACGTCTTTGCCTACGGTATAATTCTTATCTATAATTTTACTCAGTAAAACCACTAAATCCTTTTCAGCAATATTTATATAACAAGTACCTTTTTCTATTTGTTCTCTTTTAAGATTAGGGATAAGCGTGTGCTCAATTTGATTGTCTTGACAGAATCTGTAGAAACCTTTAATAATTGCTTTTGGATAATCACTATGGTCTGGAAAGATAAGTTTTAAGGTATTGTATTTTTTTAAAATTGGCTGTGCTTTCTGGAGGGCATTTAGTAGATCTTCTTGGTGATTCTCGTATATGGCTAAAAATTCACCTTTAACTTCTTCAATGATTTTACTAAGTAATACTAGTTTTTCATTGGGTATATATTTATTGATCACTTCGGCAGCTTTATCAGATCCTTCCCTAAAATGTGGAAATATTACATAATAGTCATACGTCTTTGTAAGATTAGGTAATAACGAGCGTAAGTAAGAAATATCGCTATTGTAAACAAACAAATCAAGCGCTGCACAATCTCCCATCTCGTGTGCGAATGCGTCGTAAACGATCTTCTTGTGTTCGCTCAATTTATTTAAAAGGAAGGCAATTTTTAAGCCTTGCTTAACATCATTAACAGCTATAAAATATCCTTTACCAGGCGTAGAAGAGATGATTCCTTTAATTTTCAAATATTTATAAGCCTTCTCGACCGTATCTCGTGAGATATCAAAAAAAGTACTCAGTTCATTGATAGAAGGAAGTAAATCTCCTTTCTGAAATTTTTTTGTTTTGATTCCACTTAACACTGAATTAGCAAGTTGCAAATATTTTGGAGTGGAAGAAAAATTGCTTATCTCTATGGAATGTAAAAATTCTGAGGCTGATTTCGTCATAATTATAAAAGGTTCAACTGATTAGTTCTTAAATATAATCATTCTGTGTTGTGACTTTCAAATCATTTGTTAATTTTTAATCCATATAGAATACTTGCTGTAATACTTGTGCTTTTGGCGAATTATCGTCCTCTACTTCCATTAAATCTGCCATATAATTC
>JAZQRD010000027.1:0-9537 GCA_045629405.1 Sphingobacterium sp.
AGACTCAATATCATTCGGGTTTATGGAGCCAATAGCCGATTGATCAGTTCCCTTAACCACACCATCTACTACAAACAAAGGCTTTGCATTGGAGTTTTTATTCCCAAATTTAAGATTATCCTTATCATTCACTTTGACTTGGACACCTTCTAGACTCTTCTTATTAAGACGAATAGAACCTTTTATATTATCATTATATTCAACATTTGCCTCATTGAAAGGCTTAGTTACAATTACGACAACTCCATTTTTGCCCTTATCACCATATAACGCTGTTGCAGATTTATCTTTAAGTACAGTAACAGAATGTATGGTGTTTGGATCCATACTCTTCATATCAAAGGTTGCTTCTTGTACCTTATCATCAACTACAATCAAAGGCTTATCTTGAATTGGCAATTCGTCAAAAGGAACTTTTGTAACTTTTTTAAGGTCAATTTTCTTACTAGTCATTACAAACAATCCTTCTGAATTCTCCTTACCAATATTTTTAAAGATTTCGGTTTTATCTTTATAAATGTCTACGGCAGCAATATCCGTTCTTGGAAACGCTATGAATTCATTTAACGTGACTAATTTTCCATCAATGATATAGTGAAAATTCTTACCTTCAAGATCCTTTATATTAAAATCAGGTGCTAATAATAGATATTCCTTTTCTTGTTTCGTAGTATCGGTCTGCGTTTTATTTGGCACGATAGACTCCTGCAATAATTCATTTACATCTTGTCTCATAGAAGATGAGATTACTTCCGTCTCCTTAACTTTTTCAACAACTTTTTCAATACCAGACTCGGCTTTGCTGACCGTAAATGATGCTCCTGCTACAACAAGGATCGGTAAAAGGAATGCATACTTGCTCCATTCCAATTTGGAAGAGCGTTTTTTGTTCATCATCATAATGCGCTTTTTTAGAGTTTTAAAATTAAACTGATTGCCGATGCCCAAAGCTGTGCCTTGCTTCGTAACATGGAGCAATGAATATTGATAAGCTTGTCGATCTACACCCTTATTCAGTACTTGATGATCAGTCAAGAATTCCAAATTTTCACGTACTGCTCTGCGCATGAGCCATACGAAGGGATTATACCAACAGCCTACCAATATTATTTCGAACAATAGAATATCAAACGTGTGACGGCCCTTCACATGTACATATTCATGCTCGAAAATATCTTGAAGTTCCACCTCTTTATGTTGTTTTTGGTGGACATATATTCTATTGAAAAATGAAAAAGGTACTATAGGAAATAGTACATCTCTAAAGAAATAACTTTGCCATGTCGCTGGGCCTGAATGACGATGAATGCGCCACAACGATATCAATTGAAGTATGAATTTGAAAAATACGACTATCACGCCAATAACAACGATACCAGCAACCATATCCAATAGACTAAGACCACTAACCTGTTCCATAGTATGACCAATATCTACAAGCTCAACAAAATTTGGTATATAGGTACTTTCTACTCTTTTAGTAAACCAAGACTTGATATCTAGAAATGGGTATATGAATGCATAAACAGTACCCACTATGAAATATACACGATTGAGCTGATAGAATGTAAGACCTCTCAATAGCACATAGTATCCGAGGTACAAAAGCCCTAATAATAAATTTACTTGAAGTATATAGGTTAGTAGCGTTTCCATATGTTATGAAGATTTTTGATGTTTGATCATATCCATTATTTCTTCGAGTTCAGAAGGACTTAGCTTTTCTTCTTTCACGAAGAAAGAAACTAATTCTTTGTAAGAGTTCTTGAAGTAATCCCCTACAAATGATTTCATAAATCTGCTACGGTATTCTTCTAGTGTAATGATTGGCTCATATCGCTTTGCATTCGCATATTTTACAGCGCGTACATATTGTTTACGTTCTAAATTCTTCACGGTAGACGCTAGCGTTGTATAAGGTACTTCCTCATCTTTAATCTCTTCCAATATTTCCTTGATAAAACCTCCATGGAGATTCCAAATAGCTAACATCGCCTGCTCTTCTTGTATTGTCAATTTCTCTAATTCCATGTTACTATATCTATGATTATTTCATAAATCTACGATATTTTCGTAGAACTAAAAAAATAATTTACAGATTTTAATAAGTGAACACTCACTTATTAGGGATTCATAACATACTCATTCATTGCATAGATAATTGTGTAAGTTTTAAATTTTTGGCAAAAACAAATACCTAATACGAGGTAGTTATATAGTCTTACTAAAATTTTGACTAATAAATGTCATTTTATTAGTTATCAATTGATTATTTTGTCATTCATTTTTTTACATTTGTATAAACACAAGAAATTTGATTATGTCAGAAACAGCATCTATTACGTTAAATGGCAAAACGCTTGAGTTGCCAGTAATCACTGGTACAGAGAGCGAAAAGGCTATTGATATTTCAAAATTAAGAGATCAATCAGGATATATTACGTTAGATCCTGGTTTCAAAAATACGGGTGCCACAAAAAGTGCTATTACATTTTTAGATGGTGAGCAAGGTATTTTAAAATACCGAGGTTATAAAATTGAGGATTTAGCAGAAAAATCAACTTTCTTGGAAGTTGCTTATTTGTTGATCTACGGCGATCTTCCATCTAGAGAAGTTTTAGAGAAATTTAGATCGGATATCAAATCGCAAATGATGGTACACGAAGATATGAAAAACTTCTTCGCTGGTTTCCCTTCAAAATCTCACCCAATGGGTCAATTATCATGTTTAGTAGGTGCTTTATCAGCATTCTATCCTGAATCATTGAATCCTAACCAGACTGAAGAAGAAGAAAACAAGACAATCATCAATTTATTAGGTAAAATGCCTACGATTGTATCTTGGATTCAAAAAAAATCTTTAGGTCACCCAGTTGTGTACCCTAAGAAAGACTTCGGCTACATCGACAACTTCATGAATATGATCTTTGGTGAAGTGAATTGTGACAAAACATTTGATCCAGTTGTGATCGATGCTATGCACAAATTATTGATCCTTCATGCTGATCATGAGCAAAATTGTTCGACTTCGACAGTACGTATCGTAGGTTCATCAAATGCTAACTTATACGCTTCTATTTCTGCAGGTATCAACGCTTTATGGGGTCCATTACACGGTGGTGCTAACCAAGCTGTTATCGAGATGTTAGAAGATATCAAGAATGACGGTGGTGACGTTGAGAAATATTTAGCAAAAGCTAAAGATAAAAATGATCCGTTCCGTTTGATGGGATTCGGTCACCGCGTTTACAAAAACTTCGATCCACGTGCTAAAATCATCAAAAAAGCTTGTGATGATATCTTAGAAAAACTAGGTGTGAATGATCCAGTATTGGAAATCGCTAAAGGTTTAGAGCAAGCTGCATTGAAAGATCAATACTTTGTAGATAGAAAATTATATCCAAATGTTGACTTCTACTCAGGTATCATATACCGTGCATTAGGTTTCAACTCAGAGATGTTCACTGTATTATTTGCATTAGGTCGTCTTCCGGGATGGATCGCACAATGGAAAGAGATGCGTGATAACAAAGAGCCTATCGGCCGTCCACGTCAAGTGTACACTGGTGAAGTAGAGCGTGAATACGTAAGTATCGAAAACAGATAATTATTATTTGTCATCAAATATAAAAGGCAGAAACTATAGTTTCTGCCTTTTTACGTTAACTAATACGAAGTCGTTAAACATGAAAAATATTTTCCCAATAGTCATCTGTATGCTGTTCATAGCTTGTCAAAAACAAGTTCCTTATAAACCAGAAGCCATTGATCTAAATAATCGAGCTGTTAGCTTGATGGAATCAAATCCTAATGAGGCCATCCGCCTCCTGGATAGTGCACATATGTTAGATAGTACGTATTTATTACCACTACAGAATAAGGTGAACTTGTATATTAAAAGCAAAAAATATGAAGATGCGAATGTAGCTATTGATCAAATGATCTCTCAATTGGAATCTCCAGAAATATGGCAAATGAAAGGAATGTTATTATTCAAGACTAACAATAACGAAGCTGCCATGGACGCAATACAAAATAGCCTACAACTATATCGCGATCAACTAAATAATGGACAAAGTAATAACAAATATGCTTCACAATATCAAATTGGTATCTGCTTATTGCTATTAGGTGATTATGAAGAAGGTATTCAACTAATAGAAAAATATGGAAAAATGGCACAACAGCCTAAACTAAAATTAGACAGCATCAATCATTACGCACAAGATATACCAGTGCTTGTAGATAAGTTGTTACAATAATATTATTCGTCCGTATTATCCCACCAATCACTTTCTTTTAGATCAGTGATTTCTCGTCTATCTTTCTTGGTTGGACGGCCAGTACCACGATCACGTTTCAGAATAGGTGCTTGGAATACAGATTTGAAACCATAAGTTTCTTCTACTGGAGTCTGATCCTCATAAAATTGGACAGCAGTCTTAGCATCTACACGTCGTTCTAATAACCCGGTCACAAATATGACTTTTCGTTCGATACCTTTTTGAATCTGGTAGGTTTCCCCAATTTTTACAATGTATGATGGTTTGATATTTTGTCCATTCAGTTTGACGCGTCCAGCACGACAAGCTTCAGTTGCAAGACTACGTGTCTTAAACAATCGAATGCACCAAAGATATTTGTCAATTCTCAATTTTTCTGTTTCACTAGCCATATCCAAAATTACGCATATTTGACTAAATGTGACAGGAAGTTAGATAACATTTAGATAAAATTTGAGCATATTTGTATATTAATTTGTAATCATTTAAAGAATATAATGGAAATTCAAAAACTTCAAAAGTTAGTAGAGGATGCTTGGGAAGATAGACAACTTCTAGGTAATAAAGAATATTTTGAGGCTATTCAAGCAATCATATTAAAGTTAGATAACGGTGAGATCCGTGTAGCAGAGCCATTAGGTGATCGCTGGCATGTAAATGACTGGATCAAAAAGGCAGTCATCATGTATTTCCCTATACGCGATATGGAAGTTATTGAAAACAAACCTTTCGTTTATCACGACAAGATGAAGTTGAAAACGAATTACAAAGAATTAGGTGTTCGTGTAGTTCCTGGAGCTTCTGCTCGTTATGGTGCATATTTAGCTAAAGGTGTAATTATGATGCCTTCGTACGTTAATATCGGTGCTTATGTAGATGAAGGTACAATGGTTGATACTTGGGCTACTGTAGGTTCGTGTGCACAGATTGGTAAACACGTACACCTATCTGGTGGTGTAGGTATTGGTGGTGTATTAGAACCAGTTCAAGCGGCACCAGTAGTGATTGAGGATAATGTATTCATTGGATCAAGAGCTATCGTTGTAGAAGGTATTCGTGTAGAGAAAGAAGCTGTATTAGGAGCTAATGTTGTATTGACAGCATCAACAAAGATTATTGATGTATCAGGCCCTGAACCAGTAGAATACAAAGGCTATGTACCTGCTCGCTCAGTAGTGATCCCTGGCTCATATACGAAGAAGTTTCCAGCAGGTGAATATCAAGTACCATGTGCATTGATCATCGGTCAACGTAAAGAGTCAACAGATAAAAAGACTTCATTAAACGATGCGTTGAGAGAACACAACGTCGCTGTATAATATAATTCGATATGTCACAAAAATTCGTCGATAGAGAAGATATTAATCAAGCGCTTGAAACCTTGAAAAATGGTGGGATCATATTGTATCCAACAGATACCATTTGGGGTATAGGTTGTGATGCGACCAACCCTGAAGCAGTAGAAAAAGTATTTGCGCTCAAAGGACGTGAACGAAATAAAAGTATGCTTATCTTGTTACACAATGACAATCAATTAGCATCTTATGTACGTGAAATCCCTGAAGTAGCCTATGAACTAATCGAAGCTACAGATAGACCGATGACAGTAATTTATTCAGGTGCAAAAAACTTAGCACCAAATGCAATTTCTGAAGATGGAACAATAGGAATTCGTGTAGTTAATCACCCATTTTGTGAGCAACTATTACAAAGATTTCGTAAGCCAATCATTTCGACATCAGCGAACATTAGTGGACAACCATCCGCTCCAAAATTTGATGATATATCTGACGAGATAAAAGATGGTGTAGATTATATTGTTAAATTTGGACAAAAGGATACAATAGAAGGACAACCTTCTATTATTTTGAAATTAGATCCAAGTGGTAAATTTGAATTTATTAGAAAATAATAATCGTATGAAAAATTTAGTAAGTGCCTTTGTATTTCTTTTTGCAATAACTACACTGGCTACAGCACAACAAAAAACAATTACTCCTGCTAAAGCAGGTGTGACTTATGGTAAAAGTATCGATAAGAAAAACGCTATTTCTGTTAAAAAGTTAGATGAAAATCTAAAAAGCAAGGCATCTTTCTCGGGTAAAATCGAAGGAGAAGTCGTATCAGTATGTAAGAAAAAAGGTTGTTTCCTAACACTTAAACGTGATGGAAATGCTGATCCAATCATGGTTAGATTTACAGATTATGGATACTTCGTACCTGAAAATTTAATTGGTAAAACTGTAGTTTTAGAAGGTAAAGCTAAAGTTAAAGAGACTTCTGTAGATTGGTTGAAACATTACGCAGAAGATGAAGGGAAAAGCAAGGAAGAAATTGCTAAAATCAAAGAGCCAAAACGCGATATTTCTATTGTCGCAGATGGTGTTTTGGTAGTTAAATAACAAATATTCCAATTGTTAAAAGAAGGCTGTAAATTCTACTTTACAGCCTTCTTTGTTTTTTTATTATCTTAATCTTATGAAACTACATACACATCCTTGTCAATCTATTAACGCAAAAGGAAAACTTTTGAATTTTGAAAAGCCTGTCATCATGGGAATATTAAATCTTACTCCAGATTCATTCTTCGATGGTGGTCTTCACAATCAAATAGAACTAGCTATACAAAAAGCCAGTCAATTGATTAATGAAGGTGTTGATATATTAGATATAGGCGCGTATTCATCAAGGCCTGGGGCACCATTGATTTCATCACAAGAAGAAATCGATAGAGCGCTGCCGACAATCGAGGCATTACACAAGCTTTATCCAGACATACTCATATCTATCGATACATTTAGAGCCGATGTAGCTGAAGCTGCAATAAAAGCTGGAGCACATATTATTAATGATATTTCTGGAGGTTCATTAGATAACGATATGTTTGCAACCGTTGCAAAACTACAAGTGCCATATATTCTGATGCATATGCGAGGTACACCAGAGACGATGCAGACTTTGACAACTTACAAAGATGTTGTTAATGATATTGGTATTTATTTTGGTGAAAAAATTTCAGCATTAAGATCATTGGGTGTCCGAGATATAATTTTGGATCCAGGATTTGGATTTTCGAAAACAATTGATCAAAATTATGAACTATTGCTGAGAGTGGATGAATTACACTATCATGGACTTCCATTACTTGGTGGCATCTCTAGAAAATCAATGATTTACAAAAAACTAGGGATTACTCCGCAAGAATCCTTAAATTCGACAATTGTATTGAATACATTGCTGCTTGATAAAGGTGTACAGATTCTTCGTGTACATGATGTCAAAGAAGCAAAACAAATCGTTGATTTATTATACTAAACCTACATATTTAACAATGAAGAAAAACAGAGACATAGTCACCATTGGCTTCGCCTTGTTTGCCATGTTCTTTGGAGCTGGAAATTTATTACTTCCTCCATTCATAGGATTACAAATAGGCAGTCACATATGGATTACTATTATCGCATTTGGATTAACTGGTATTTTATTACCTTTTTTAGGTATTCTTTCCGTAGTTCAATCAGGTAATTCTATCCATGACCTAGGTAGCAGAATACACCCTTATCTTGCTCCAGTATTAGGCTCTATAATTATGCTATGCATAGGACCATTGATTGCAATTCCTAGGACTGCTGCTACTACATTTGAAGTAGGAATCCAACCATCCTTTCCGGATTTCAATCCAATATTGGCCTCTGTACTATTTTTTGGTATTACTTGGATACTAACAATAGCACCTTCAAAAGTGGTAGATATTATAGGTAACTTATTAACCCCACTTTTACTAATATTACTAATTGCATTAATTGCAGTAGGATTATTTTCACCAACTGCAGATTACGCCAGCACACAATTGACGGCTATAGAATCCTTTGCACTTGGTTTTACCGAAGGATACCAAACGCTAGATGTATTAGCATCCGTTATTTTTGCAGGAATTATTATACATGCTGCGAAAGAAAAAGGTTATAATAGTATACGTGAGAAAAGCTTTGTTGTTATAGCATCAGGTGCACTATCAGCTCTATGTTTATTTATCATTTATGGAGGATTAGTTTATTTAGGATCAACCGCAGGATTTTCTGATCCAAATATTGGACGTTCATCTTTGTTAATCAATATTGCAACAAGTATATTAGGAAATTACGGTATGATAGCCATTGCAGTAAGTATAGCGCTAGCTTGTCTTACTACAGCAATAGCATTGACATCTGCTGTAGGAACATTCTTTTCAGATCTATGTGGTGGTAAAATAGGCTACAAGACCATCGTAACTATTTGTTGTATTTTATCAGGAGTACTATCAATTTCAGGTGTTGATAATATCATACAGTTTGCATACCCTCCTTTAGCTTTTGTTTATCCTATTGTAATAACTCTAGTTTTGTATATAGTAATTTTCGGTCAATTCATAAAAAGTAAATTGCCTTATGTAGGAGCACTTATAGCATCAACTATAATTGCATTCATTTATCTATTTAATATTTTAGGTTATTGGTCAACAGAAACGTTGTCTATATTCAACTACATCCCATTCTTTAAAATAGAACTTGGATGGATTGTACCATCTATAATCGGTTTTATAGTAGGTTATATAATCAATAGAATTAATAATAAATAAGTATATTTTTAATCATAAAAAAGGCAAGCTTATATAAGTCTTGCCTTTTTTTATTTCAATTATTTTAGTCATCTAAGTGAAGACTATATTACTATTTGAAATCATTTACTCTACAATAATAGGTTGTTATGTCACTAATTTAGAAGTATCAATCATAACAATAATCGTATAAAATAAGTTTTAATAACTCTTATAAATGCTAAATATGTAATACTAAAACAATTACAATCAGTTCCAATACCCAATACTATACACAACAAAATTAAAATATGAAAGCTACAATAACTCATTACAGAGATAAGCATTGCCATAGTTTCTTTTAAAGCCATCATATAATCCAAAAGATATATGGACTTGATAATAATATTTTCATGAACTAGTATACGATACTATAAACGAGATATTAATAATGTATTGATAGATTTAGTAAGTTTCAGAATACTATCTATAACTGTATTTACTATGAACAGATATAGCTAGTATTCAAATATGCTGAAACGCAAAAAAGCCTTAGTATTTCTACTAAGGCTTTCTGTATAAAATAAGGCACCGACCTACTCTCCCACCTGTTACGGCAATACCATCGGCTCTGGCGGGCTTAACTGCTCTGTTCGGAATGGGAAGAGGTGAACACCG
>JAZQRD010000028.1:0-23104 GCA_045629405.1 Sphingobacterium sp.
TATAGACGTAGTGTATCCGCACCATATTGTGAGATAATATCATCTGGGTTCACTACATTGAACTTTGATTTAGACATTTTCTCCACCTCTGTACCACAGATGTATTTACCATCCTCTAATACAAATTCAGCATTTGCGAAATCTGGTCGTGAGGCTCTAAATTTTTCTGTATCTAAGATATCGTTATACACAATATTAACATCCACATGCAATGGAATAGTATTATATTGATCTTTTACGCCTAGTGATACGAATTGGTTTGTGCCTCTTCCCTCTTCATCTAATACACGGTATACAAAGCTCGAGCGACCTTGAATCATACCTTGGTTGATTAATTTTTTGAATGGCTCCTCTTCATTATGGAATCCTAGATCTTTCAAGAATTTATTCCAAAAACGTGAGTACAACAAGTGACCTGTTGCATGCTCCGAACCACCAATGTATAAATCTACTGCTTTCCAATAGTCAGTAGCTTCTTTTGATGCAAAAGCACCTCCATTTTTAGGATCCATATAGCGGAACCAATACCATGAAGAACCCGCCCATCCTGGCATCGTACTTAATTCATATTCGTATTGATCTTGATATTTCCAATTTTCAGCGCGACCCAATGGCGGCTCACCGCTTTCTGTAGGTAAATATTTATCTACTTCAGGCAATAATAATGGTAACTCCTCTTCTTTAATTAAGTATGGTAATCCATTTTTGAAGTAAACTGGAACTGGTTCCCCCCAGTAACGTTGACGACCAAAAATCGCATCACGCATACGGAAGTTAACTTTTGCTTTACCTAATTTTAACTCTTCCAATTTAGCGATCAACGCAGGAACTGCTTCTTGGTATGTCATTCCGTTGATAAAACCAGAGTTGATATATTTACCATCTTTATTTGCATCAGCCTCTTCATCAATTACTTGAGAATCTGATATAGCAATGATTGGTAAGTTAAAGTGTTTTGCGAAAACGTAGTCACGTTGGTCACCTGAAGGTACCGCCATAACCGCACCTGTACCGTAACTAGCTAATACGTAATCTGCAATCCAGATCTGTACATCTTCGCCGGTAATCGGATGCTTAGCATATGAACCAGTGAACGCTCCTGATACTGTTTTAGTATCAGCCATACGATCAAGTTCTGATTTTTTAGATGTCTTATCAATATATGCTTGTACAGCATCTTTTTGATCTGCTGTAGTTAATGCTGCTACTAATTCGTGTTCTGGCGCTAATACGATAAAGGAAACACCAAAAATAGTATCTACTCGTGTAGTGAACACTTCAATAGTAGTATCCAACTGCGGTACTGGAAACTTAACAGATGCACCTACAGATTTACCTATCCAGTTGCGTTGCATCTCTACCAAAGGTTCTGGCCAATCAATTGTATCTAATCCTCGAAGAAGTCGGTCGGCATAAGCCGTGATACGCATGGACCATTGCATCATTTTCTTCTGTTCCACGGGAAAGCCTCCGCGCTCAGAAACACCATTTATCACTTCATCGTTAGCTAATACTGTACCTAGTGCAGCGCACCAATTTACCGTACTTTCACGAAGGTAAGCTAATCTATATTTTAATAATTCACGTTGTTGTTCCTCTTCCGAAAATGCATTCCACTCTTCTGCTGTAAAACTCAACACATCATCATCACATTCAGCTTGAATACCTGCTGAACCTGAAGTCTCAAATTTTGCAATCAACGTCTGTATTGACGCTGATATATCAGCTTCTTTATTATACCATGCATTGAATAATTGCATGAAAATCCATTGCGTCCATTTGTAATATGAAGGATCGGAAGTACGCACTTCACGTGACCAATCGTACGAAAAACCGATATTATCCAACTGTTCTCTATAACGATTAATATTTGCTTCTGTAGTGATTGCAGGGTGTTGACCAGTCTGAATAGCATATTGTTCAGCAGGAAGGCCAAATGAGTCATAACCCATTGGGTGTAACACATTGTAACCTTTTAATCGTTTGTAACGTGAAAAAATATCTGAGGCAATATAACCTAGTGGGTGCCCTACGTGTAGTCCTGCTCCTGAAGGATAAGGAAACATATCTAACACATAATATTTCGGTTTCTCTGTTGATTCCGCTGTTTTGAACGTACTATTGTCAGCCCAAAACTTTTGCCACTTTTGCTCTATCGATTTATGATTGTAATCCATTTTATAAAGACCTATATAAGACTTGCGAAAATAGCCAATTTAAGCCATTATAAAGAAGAAAATTTTTTTTAAATTCTATAATAAATCGCATATTTAACTTATAATAATTAGTCTGAGGAGCGTGAAATAATGTTAAATCTATAGCGTTAAGTCTATTGAATTACATTAATAGTTCCTAAAATCATCTTATTTCTTTACTTTCGCATCAAATAATTAATTAAGCTTTATGTCAGTATTAGAACAAGGCTCTCCAAGAAAAAAAACTAAATCAGTATATATATCTACTGTAATCAGTATTGCGTTGGTATTACTGATGACAGGATTGCTAGGTTTAATCTTAGTTCATGCTAAAAACCTGTCAAAATACGTAAAAGAGAATATCGTCCTAAATATCATCGTTAATGACAATGTCAATGAAGGAGACGTATTATCCCTACAAAAAGATCTAGAAAAAGACCCTTATATTCTACGTACTGAATATGTAAGTAAAGAGTTAGCTGCTAAAAACCTAAAGGAAGATTTAGGAGAAGACTTTGTAGAATATTTAGGTCACAATCCTTTGTTACCATCAATTGATATTTACTTGAAAGAAGATTATGCGAATGCGGATAGCATACAACCTTTTATTCAAAAAGTAGCTAGAAATGCTAAAGTAAAAGAGGTCGTTTACCAAGAATCATTAATTGATATGGTAAATAAGAATATCCGTATTATTTCAATCGTTGTGATGGCATTTGCTGCAATCTTAATGATTATCGCAGTAGCCTTAATCAACAATACAATACGTTTAGCGATCTACTCACAGCGTTTCTTGATTAAGAGTATGCAATTAATTGGTGCAACTAAATCATTTATTCGTAGACCATATATTATCTATGGTATCGTGCATGGATTGATTGGCGCATTAATAGCTATTCTACTCTTAATTTTCACTCTACAATTTGCACAATCACAAATTCCAGAACTTGTATTCTTAAGGAATTGGTATGAGTTCGTCTTAATTTTTGCAGCAGTTGTGCTTCTTGGAATCTTGATTTCGGGATTAAGTACATATTTCGCAGTTACAAAGTACCTTAAAGCTAAATCTAATACATTATATAGCTAGTCATTAGCTATATATTGTTATACAGACCAAATAATAAAAATAAATATGGCAGAAAAATATTCTACACCAGGATCTGATAAAAAAAATAATGGTTTTGTTTTCCAAAAGATAAACTACCAATTATTTATTTTAAGCATTGTAATAGTTTGTATCGGCTTTTTCTTTATGATCGGTACAGAAGACATTTATAGTTTCAGCAAAATCACCTTAGCACCACTTCTAGTGACAATAGGATTTGCAGTTGGCTTTGTAGCAATTTTATATAATAAAAAGAAATAATAGCGTAGATTAATGAATTATTTAGAAGCTATTATATTAGCTATAATTGAAGGATTAACAGAGTTTTTACCTGTATCTTCGACAGGTCATATGATTATTGGTTCAGCTTTAATGGGCCTTGAGCCGTCTCCTTTCGTAAAGCTATTTACTATCGTCATCCAATTAGGAACAATCTTGTCTGTATTAGTGCTTTATTGGAAAAGATTTTTCAAGTCAATGGACTTTTACTATAAATTAGTTATAGCAGCTATTCCAGCTTCTATTTTAGGCTTAATCTTGAATGACTTCATTGATTCGTTACTAGAAAGTCCGTTGATGGTAGCTATTATGCTCGTCGTAGGTGGCGTGGTATTGTTGTTTGTAGATAAATGGTTCAATAAGCCAACAATCGAAAGTTCTGATGACATTTCTTTCAAACAGGCATTTATCATTGGTTGCTACCAATGTTTCGCCTTAGTACCAGGTACATCAAGATCTGCGAGTACTATTATTGGCGCTATGACTCAAAAATTGACGCGTAAAGCAGCTGCTGAGTTCTCTTTTTTCTTAGCTATCCCAATGATGCTAGGAGCTTCGATAGTGAAACTTTATAAATTCTTTAAAGAAGGACATGTATTTACTTCAGAAGAAGTAAACTTATTGATATTGGGAAATGTCGTTGGTTTTATCGTAGCTATTATAGCTATAAAAACCTTTATAGATATCCTTACAAAATATGGATTCAAAGCTTTTGGCTGGTACAGAATTGTGGTAGGGTTAGTTATTATAGCTATGCTATTGAGTGGTCATAGCTTACAAATTATTTAATGGAAAATATCGAAAAGAAAACCTTTGCATTTGCAGAGGGTGAAATATTACTTGTTGACAAGCCATTGACTTGGACAAGTTTTGATGTGGTGGGTAAGTTGCGTAATACGATGAAACCTTTAAAATTAAAAGTTGGGCATGCTGGCACATTAGATCCTTTAGCTACAGGACTTTTAATAGTTTGTACGGGTAAGTTGACTAAGCAAATAGATTCGTATCAAGCTGAAGCAAAAGAATACACTGGAACGATCACATTAGGCGCAACTACCCCATCTTATGATCTAGAGACGGAAGTTGATCAGACATTTGATACATCTTCTATTTCTGAGGAAGATATTCATACTACTGCTAGTAAATTCATTGGTGATCTTGATCAGTTCCCTCCTGCTCATTCAGCATTAAAAATCAATGGTGAACGCGTATACGAGAAAGCTAGACGTGGCGAAGAAGTCGAACTTAAATCCAGAAAAGTAACTATTGATGCATTTGAAATTGAAAAAATTGAGATGCCAAATGTACACTTTCGAATTAAATGCTCTAAAGGTACCTACATACGTTCGATAGCAAATGACTTTGGCAAGGCGCTTAACAATGGTGGTCACTTATCTTCATTAAGACGTACAATGAGTGGTGATTTCCATGTAGACAACGCTTGGAATCTAGAAGATTTAATCCAAGAAATACGTGCTCAAAAAGCCGAAATAATTCAAAACGACTAATTTTTCATTTATGAAAATTTATAAAAGTTTAGAAGAGTTCAATACACTAGATAACGCTGTTGTCACGATTGGAACATTTGATGGCGTCCATATTGGACATCAAAAGATTCTTAGAAAGCTTGTGGATACGGCTAAAAACACCAATGGAGAATCTGTTTTATTGACATTCTTTCCGCATCCAAGACTCATTATCAATCCTGATGACGAGAATTTGAGATTGATAAACGATATTGAAGAAAAAAAACACCAGTTATCTTTACTTGGACTTGATCATCTAATCATCACGCCTTTCACGCGTGACTTTTCTAACTTGTCGCCCGAGGATTATATTCGTACGGTATTAGTCAATAAATTAGGGACGAAAACCATTATTATTGGCTATGATCACCACTTCGGAAAAGATCGCCAAGGATCAATCAAAGAATTAAAATATTTCTCTGAAATATTTGACTTTCAAGTAGAAGAGATCGCGAAGCAGGATATTAACGATGTAGCTGTATCTTCTACACGTATTCGCGAGGCACTGATTAAAGGAGATATAGAGACTGCAAATAAATATTTAGGTTATTATTTTCAAATCACAGGAACTGTAGAAAAAGGAGATCAGATTGGTCGTCAAATAGGATTTCCAACGGCGAACATCCGTGTTAATGAAAAACACAAGTTAATTCCAGCATATGGCATATACGCTGTGGAGGTAGAAGTGTTCCCTGAAGTAGAGAAAATTGGTGCTGGAGTGTACCGAGATCCTTCAGCTATAGAGCGTGCACAAGGCATGTGTTATATTGGAACACGTCCTACCGTAGATGGGATGGCTCGCAAAATCGAAGTTAATCTATTAGATTTTAGTGCTGACCTCTATGACAAAACTATTCGCATTAATTTCATGAAGTTTATTCGACATGATGAACGCTTCGACACCCTAGATGAGCTACAAGCACAAATAAAAGTCGACGAAGATAATATTCGAGCATACTTTAAAAAGTAATATCAAAAAAGGAGCAATTTTAAAATTGCTCCTTTTTTGATATTACCAATTTCAATTTATACTAAGTGGAATATGTCGGTAACACCAAGTATCTTTCTACATGTAAATCCTTCCGCATATCTAACTTGGATTGCTCTACCCATTTCGCTAGCACGACCTTTCGTAGACTCCATGAAATCCGGATTAGATATGTATGTCTGAGGTTCATCATCCTGATCTGAAACATTGAACTGCGTAGTATAAGCCAATATAGACTTTTCCTTAATATCCCAATAAGGCGTAATATCAAGGACAATGTCAGGCTTGATATATTTATCTTGGATCAACTGCAACTGTAATCTTGGACGAAAGGGTTCTTGCGCCACACTATTTTCGAAAGTTTCTATACGTCTTAACCCTGCTAAGAATAGCGCGTCATTAACTAATTTGCTAGCACGGCCATGATCAGGATGTCGGTCGTCAAAAGCATTTGTGATAACTATTTCAGGTTGATATTTGCGTATTGCCTGGATTATGCATAATTGAGATTCTTCATTATTCTGAAAAAAACCATCTCGCAATTCTAAATTTTCACGGACAGCAACACCAAGTATAGCGGCAGCTGTAGCAGCCTCGTTAGCTCGTGTCTCCGCAGTCCCCCTAGTACCTAGTTCACCCCTTGTAAGATCTATAATACCTACATTTTTACCTTCAGCTACGTATTTTGCTATTGTTCCGCCAGCTCCCAATTCGGCATCATCTGGATGAACAGTCATTACCAACAAATCTAACTTCATCGTTTATCAATCTTTACTCAAAGATACAAATATCAAATAACTATTGTGCCAGCAACTCCTCTATTTTACGGAGCAGACGATTAGCTGTTGGATTTGTAGTCGGGTAATAAAAATCAACTACTTCACCCTTTTTGTTCACTAAATATTTATGAAAATTCCACACCGGCTTACTATCAATGGAGCCGTTTAAAGTTGATTTTGAAAGAAATGAATATAATGGATGCGTATATGGGCCACGAACATGCATACGCTTAAATACAGGAAATGTTATTTGCTGTTTGACGCGACAATATGTTTCCAAATTGTAGCCTGTTCGAGGCTCTTGGTTTAAGAAATTATTGGATGGGAATGCCAAGATTTCAAAACCGCTATTTTTATATTTTTTATATACTCGCTCGAGTTGTTTGAATTGTCTTCTAAATATGCAACTACTAGCCGTATTCACTATGAGTAATACTTTTCCATCATAATCTGCTAGCGATTTGTCTATCCCTGAGAACTGCAAAACTTTAAACTGATGTATAGATTTATTACCCATAATAATTAGCCTTTATTGATATGGTTTATTTATTGGACGTATACGTTCATATTCACGTATGATATTCTCGATTACAAAATCTTCATTGGCGTCGTAGGAAGTTTTTAGATTATGACCGAACACTCTAGCTACACCCTGATAGACAAAGGCAGCAACACCACCTTTCATATCTTTAACCAAGTCATAGCTTGTATTACCTGTTTGTCTTTGTACAAGCTTGATCAATATTTTGCCTTGTGAAACAGAGAGATTTTTAACCTCATTAGTAATTTTCTGCTTTATTTCACTTTCTGCCTGTTTTATTAAGATCTTTTCCTCCCTTTTATTATTTGCTAACGCAAGGTCTCTATCCAATTGTTCATAGCGTTTCTGAGCATATATTGCATAAGGCAATACACGGAGTACATTACGTTTAAGACGTAAATATTGTTGACGTTCATCTTCCGACTTCCATTCCTTCCGTGCTCTAACGACCACTTCTTCTATAGGGAACCATGGTACTACCTCGCCAGATTCTAATTTGGTCGTGAGGTAGTATGCTATAGTTTCAGGTTTACCTGCCCCATATTGCGGCAAAGTCAATAGCGGCATCTGCTCCTGTGCAGAAGTCCTCATAGCTAGAAGCCATACTAATAGGATGATGCTATATCTTAACCTACTGTCCATAGATTTTTTGACGCTGAATATGTGACAAAAATTTTTATTATTTGTATATTTATTACCAATAATAATGGAAATAGATACACTACTATCTTTCTTATTTTTAAAAATATAATTTTAGACTGATATTACGAAATTAAAGCAGAAGTTCTTATGGAAGATTATGTGATTGATATTGAGGCGGAAAACAAAGAAATAAGAAAGAGATATAGAGCACTTCTTCGCGCTTGTAAACCGACTATGCAGAAGGGAGACAAACAAGAAATACGAAAGGCCTTTGATCTTGCGCTAGAAAGCCATAAAGAAATGCGTCGTAAATCTGGCGAACCATATATATACCATCCTATTGCAGTCGCTCAGATAGCAGCCGAAGAGATTGGACTGGGAACGACATCTATCGTGTGTTCCCTACTACATGATGTAGTGGAGGATACAAGCATCTCATTGGATGATATTGAAGCCCAATTTGGTAAAAAAGTAGCTAAAATAATCGATGGATTAACAAAGATTTCAGGTGTATTTGATCCAAATAGTTCCATTCAAGCCGAAAATTTCCGAAAGATGCTTCTTACACTTGCAGATGATGTTCGTGTTATATTGATAAAACTTGCGGATAGATTGCACAATATGCGTACAATGGAATTCATGGCGCGTCATAAGCAGCTGAAAATCGCTTCAGAGACGAGTTACCTGTATGCTCCACTTGCGCATCGTCTTGGTCTTTATGCTATCAAATCTGAGCTAGAGGATCTGAGTATGAAATATACAGATCCAGACACCTACAAATTCATCGCTAAAAAATTAAATGAGAAGAAAGCTGAACGTGAGAAATTCATCCATGATTTTATATCCCCTGTAAATGAGTTTTTAGTAGAACAAGGTATAAAAGCAGAGGTATACGGTCGGCCAAAATCTATTCACAGTATCTGGAATAAAATGCGTAAGAAGTCAATTCCTTTTGAGGAAGTATATGATTTATTCGCCATTCGTGTGATAATAGATGCTGACTTTGATAAAGAAAAGACAGAATGTTGGAAAGTATATTCCATCATTACAGATTTATATAGACCTAATCCGGATAGACTAAGGGACTGGGTATCTACGCCAAAAGGTAATGGTTACGAATCATTGCACACTACTGTGATGGGCCCAAGAGGTCAATGGGTGGAAGTACAGATTCGTACGAAAAGAATGAATGAAATCGCTGAAAAAGGTTTCGCAGCACACTGGAAATACAAAGAATCAAGCTCTGATAATGGATTGGACCAATGGATTCAAAAAGTACGCGATGTCTTAGGAAATCCAGAGCAAAATGCTTTGGACTTTTTAGATGATTTTAAAATGAACCTATTCTCCGATGAAATTTTCATTTTCACGCCTAAAGGTACTTTAATTCAATTACCAAATGGTGCTACAGCATTAGATTTTGCGTTTGAAATCCATTCAGACATTGGCGCAACATGTATTGGCGCTAAAGTAAATCACAAATTGGTCCCTTTAAGTCACCCTCTACAAAATGGTGATCAGGTTGAAATTATTACATCAAGCAAGCAAGCTCCAAAAGAAGATTGGTTGAATTTTGTAGTAACTGCTAAAGCTAAATCAAAAATACGTTCTTCATTGAAGGAAGAAAAAAGACGTGTTGCCGAAGATGGAAAAGAAATCTTAGAGCGCAAATTAAAATCGCTTAAGATCACCTATAACACTGATAACATAAATAAAATAGCTAACTATTTTAAATTTCCTAGTTCGCAAGAGTTATTTTATAATGTATCTAAAGGAGTTATAGACATTAAAAATCTTAGAGAATATGTTGCAAGCGAAAAGTCGCACGAATTGACGAATAATCACTTTACAAGTCATATATCAGGTTTAGTAGAGCGTATAAATAAGAAAGACAACGATACCATCCTTATAGGTGATGATTTGCAACAGATAGATTTTACGTTAGCCCCTTGCTGCAACCCTATTCCTGGGGATGATATTTTCGGATTTTTAACAGTAAATGATGGTATCAAAATACATCGTACATCTTGTCCAAATGCCTCTAAATTAATGGCCAATTACGGTTACCGCATCATGAAAGCAAAATGGGCGTCTTCTAAGCAAGATTCATCTTTCTTAACAGGCATTAAGATTATCGGTATTGATGACGTCGGTCTAGTAAATAAGCTTACAATGGTTATATCTTCTGAGTTTCAGGTAAATATTCGATCGTTATCAATTTCTAGCAACGAGGGTATATTTGAAGGAAATATCATGGTGAATATTAACAATATTGAACAATTGGAAAGCCTAATCGCTAGATTGAAACTCGTCTCGGGGATTACCAGTGTAAGACGATATGAATCTGAGAATTAATCATTCAAATATCAGATTTATCAATCGTGCATTAATGTGACTACAAAATCGTAAATTTGTAAAGGAGTTAAAAAGAAAATGAATCAAGTAGAAAATTACGGAACAGTAAAAAAAATATTCGAAGCTTACTTAGAAAATAAAAATTTAAGGAAGACTCCAGAACGTTATGCGATTTTAGAAGAGATTTATTCGCGTTCAGATCATTTCGATGTGGAATCGTTATATATCCACATGAAAAACAAAAAGTATCGAGTAAGTCGTGCCACTGTATACAATACGCTTGAACTATTGGTATCATGTGACCTCGTGACCAAACATCAATTTGGTCGCAATATGGCCCAATTCGAAAAATCATATGGTTACAAACAGCATGATCACGTTATTTGTATTGAGTGTAATAAAGTAGTTGAATTTTGTGATCCTCGTATCCACCAAATTCAATCGATGATCGGTGATTTATTGAAATTCGAGATCAAACATCACTCCCTAAATCTTTATGGCGTTTGTCAAGAGTGTCATAATAAGGCAAATAACGATAAAATTAATATCGCTGCGGAAGTAATTGCAAATTAATTCCAAAAGCTTTATTTTAAATAGTAAATTTGTTCGGAAATATTGATTAATCAATATTTCCGAACATTGTTTTTTACAGTATTTGAAAAAAATTCAATCTTAATCTCAAAATAATACGTTATGCAAGTTGATGTGCTATTGGGCTTACAATGGGGCGACGAAGGAAAAGGTAAAATTGTGGATGTACTATGTCCACAGTACGATTTAATCGCGCGTTTCCAAGGAGGTCCTAATGCCGGACACACTTTAGAGTTTGACAACAAAAAATTTGTTTTAAACACTATCCCTTCAGGTATCTTTAATCCAAAAATCTTAAATCTAATCGGTAATGGTGTCGTAATTGATCCTATTATCTTGAAAAGAGAATTGGACAATTTAAAAGCTGCTGGATTTGATCCAGTAGGCGACGGAAAATTAGTGTTGGCCCGTAAAGCTCATTTAATTCTTCCTACTCACCAACTTTTGGATGCTGCATCTGAAAGCAAAATGGGTGCTGGCAAAATTGGTTCTACCCTAAAGGGTATCGGTCCTACATATATGGACAAAACTGGTCGTAACGGTCTACGTGTTGGAGATACTACTCTTCCTGACTTCAAGGAGCGTTATGAGAAATTGAAAGAAAAGCATTTAAGCATTTTAGCACACTACGGTGAAGTTCCAGATTTCACAGAGCGTGAAGAAGCTTTCTTAGCAGCTATCGAATTTATCAAAACTATTCCTCATGTGGATTCAGAGCATTTGGTAAATCAATACTTAAAAGAAGGTAAGAAGGTTTTAGCTGAAGGTGCTCAAGGTACTTTGTTAGACATTGACTTCGGTTCATATCCATTCGTTACATCATCAAATACAACTACAGCAGGTGCTTGTACTGGTCTAGGTATCGCGCCTAATAAAATCGGTAATGTACTTGGTATTTTCAAAGCATACTGTACACGTGTAGGTGGTGGTCCTTTCCCTACAGAGTTAGACAATGAAGTTGGTGAAAAATTACGTCAATTAGGCCATGAATTTGGTGCTACTACTGGTAGAGCGCGTCGTACTGGCTGGATTGATATTCCTGCATTGAAATATGCTATCATGTTAAATGGTGTTACAGAATTAGTAATGATGAAAGCAGACGTATTAGATACCTTTGAAAAAATCTATGCTTGTACACACTACAAAGTGAACGGTGAGGTGATTGACTACATGCCTTATGACATCAATGCAACACTACCTGAGCCTATTTTCGAAGAAATCGAAGGTTGGAATACTGACTTAACAGGTATCCGTACTAAAGACGAAATTCCTGCTGCAGTAGCAAACTATATTGCTTACTTAGAGAAAGCATTAGAAGTGCCAATCAAGTATTTATCAGTGGGTCCTGACCGTACGCAAACAATTACTTTGTAATATCCATATGGCCATAGCCACTTTTGATATAGACAAATTAACTTTTGAAGCGAAGGCCTTACAATGGTCTCAACAATTTGAAGATGTTTGTTTTTTTCAATCAAATGGCTATAAAGATGAATATTCAACTATTGAATCCTTACTGGCAGTAAATGCACAAGATGTATTCAAAAGTGGCGGACAAGACACTTTCGAATCACTACAATATTTTAAATCCAAGTATCCACAAAAGTGGATGCTTGGATTTTTTAGTTATGATTTGAAAAATGAAATTGAAGATCTAAATACGAATCACCCTGATCATTTAGAATTTCCCTATGCTTATTTTTTCATTCCAAAAACAGTAATTAAGTTTTTTGATAAGACTGTCATTATAGAAGACGAAAATCCTCAAAAGATTTACGATACAATTATTTCTATTACTCTTGAGGTGACCAATACCAAAGCATACAATTCTCTAGTAATTAGAAAAAAAATTAGCAAAAAAGAATATTTCCACGCATTCGATAAACTACGTCAACATATTATTCGTGGTGACATTTATGAAGTTAATCTATGTCAAGAGTTTTATTGCGAAGATGCCGTTATTGATCCTTTAATAGTATTTAAGAAATTAAACGAAATATCTCCTACTCCATTTGCTACTTTCTTGAAGCTGAAAGACAAATATATTCTATCAGCATCTCCAGAAAGATTCTTAGCTAAGAGAGGTAATACCTTGATATCACAACCCATAAAAGGTACTGCACCTAGGGGAAAATCTCCACAACAAGATGTCGATCAAATCACTTTGCTACGCAACAATCCAAAGGAGATTGCGGAAAATGTAATGATTGTTGACCTCGTACGTAACGATATGACGCGTACAGCACTACCGGGAACTGTGGTTGCTGACCGTAAGCTTGAAGTGCATACTTTCAAACAAGTGCATCAACTTATATCTACTATTACCTGTGAGAAAAACCCAGAAATAAGTGATATAGATGCTATAAGATACATATTCCCTCCTGGATCTATGACTGGAGCCCCAAAGATTTCAGCAATGCATCTGTGTGATCAAATAGAGGCTTCTCGAAGAGGTGTCTATGCCGGCACTATTGGCTATTTTGCACCAGATGGTGATTTCGATTTCAATGTAGTCATACGAACTATGTTGTATAATGAATCCAAATCTTATTTGTCATTTCATACAGGCGGGGCTATAACTATTGATGCCATTGCTGAAGATGAATATAATGAGTGTTTGTTAAAGGCATCTGCAATAGTAAAAACACTAGAAGGCACCTTATCTTAATTACTACCCAATAGGTAACTATTTACTCCCCAATGATATAGTACAATTTTGCACACCTATTCAGTATATACATATAAAAGACGCATAAAACTGCAACTAAATAAATTCTCTATTAATTGACTAATATTGAATTTTCATCAGCTAAAAATCGTTAGTCCTGATTGATATATGCGAAATAAGCTGTATCTAAAAACAATAATCTATTGCAATATCAGCGAGCAATCTCTACACATATAATTCAGTTGTTATAATCTAGCATAAACCTTACATTTACGATACAAATCTATATTACACATGGCTTTAAATTACGTTTGGGTATTTTTCTTTCTGATAACTTTTGTGGTAGCATTGATCAAATTGATTGGTGGCGATACCGAAGTATTTCAAAATATTGTTAAATCATTGTTTGATAGTGCTGCAAATGGTGCAACTATATCATTAGGACTAATTGGTATGATGACATTCGCTTTAGGTATCATGAAAATCGGCGAAAAAGGCGGTATGATTGCTATTTTTGCTAAATTGGTAGGTCCATTTTTCAATAAATTATTTCCGGAGATTCCAAAGAACCATCCAGCATTAGGATCCATATTGATGAATTTTTCAGCTAACGCCTTAGGACTAGATAATGCAGCTACTCCACTAGGCTTAAAAGCAATGAAAGAACTACAAGAGCTAAATCCTCAAAAAGATACAGCGAGCAATGCACAGATTATGTTTATTGTTCTAAATGCATCTAGCCTAACTTTATTGCCAATATCGATTATGGCTTATAGACAAGAAGCGGGAGCAGCGCAACCATCTGACGTATTTTTACCTATATTGATAGCTACATTCTTTTCTACACTTGCAGCACTAGTATTGGTTTCTATATATCAAAAAATCAATCTTTTTAATAAGACTATTATAACTTACCTAGGCACACTATCCATAGCTATAGGTGGATTATTATATTACTTCTCCACCTTACCACAAGACGAAATTGAAGTCATCTCTAGAGTAGTTGGCAATGTTGCATTATTTGGCATATTCGTTTCATTCATAGCGCTTGCATTTTATAAAAAGATAAATGCATATGATGCGTTTGTAGAAGGTGCGAAAGAAGGATTTGCAGTTGCAGTGAATATTATTCCTTACCTAGTGGCGATATTGGTCGCAATTGCTGTATTCCGAGCTTCAGGAACTATGGATTATTTGGTAGACGGTGTAGCCTTTATATTTGCTAGTCTAGGATTTGATACTGCTTTCGTCGAAGCACTTCCTGTTGCGTTTATGAAACCACTTAGTGGCTCAGGTGCAAGAGGATTGATGGTTGACTTAATGAACGCGAACGGTGCAGACGACTTTGCTTCTCGAGTGGCTTGTGTTATACAAGGATCTACTGAAACTACCTTTTATGTATTGGCAGTGTATTTTGGTTCTGTAGCCATTAAAAATACTAGACATGCGTTGCCTTGTGCTTTGATTGCAGAACTAGTAGGTGTCGTGGCTGCTATTGTGGTAGCTTATGTATTCTTTGGCTAGACAATTATTAAATAAATTGAATTATTAAACAACGGAAGATTAAGCATGAAGACAATTGCATTAATTGCACATGATGGAAAGAAAGCTGAAATGGTTGGCTTTGTAAAAGATCACATCGAATTTCTAAGAAAAGGTAAATTAGTAGCGACAGGTACGACAGGATCATATGTAATGCAAACAGGACTTGATGTAGAGCTAAAACTAAGTGGACCTAAAGGTGGAGATGCTCAGATTGCGGCAATGGCTGCAGAAGGAAAAATCGACGGTATTATATTCTTTAGAGATCCTCTAGGAAAACACCCTCATGAACCCGATATTCAAATGTTGATGCGTATATGTGACTTGTACAATGTACCGTTAGCAACAAATCCGGCCACAGGATCACTAATCTTAGAAGGCTTACTTGACGGAAAATAATCTAAATCATAAAATACTATGGAAAACAACGTTATTGTACAAATCGGAGCATCAGATTATACAACTCAAGTATCAATTGGCAAACATATATTAGTAGCAGATGAACCTGTAGAGTTAGGCGGTACGGATTTGGGTCCTACACCACTTTCGATGTTGTTAAGTTCCCTAGGTACGTGCAAAGCTATCACTATGCGGATGTATGCCAATCAGAAAAATTGGCCACTAGAAGGTATTGTCCTATCATTATCGGCAGAAATAAAAAAAGAAGGCATTCATCAACAAACATTTATTACTTGCGCTATCGAATTGAAAGGTGATTTGGATGATATGCAAAAAGAACGAATTTATAAGATAGCAGATAGATGCCCTATACAAAAAATACTGTCTAACCCTATACATATTGATAGCAAATTCATTTAATATAATTATATATATTACGCGCTCAAGGTAGTATATTTGCCAAATTTAAATCGAAAATCGATGTTAGCATCTCAAGAGGAAATTATATTAAGTAGTCCGTACCAACATTTTAGTAGATCGGACTGGAAAAGTCTTAATGGGCATTTTAACTTCAATCTTGAGTCAACTGATATCAATAAGTTAAATGCGCTTAATGAACCACTAAATATTAGTGAGATTGAGGAAATATATTTCCCATTAGCGCATTTAATAGATCTTCATATCCATAATTACTATCATTTAAGAAATAGTAGGAATATATTTTTCGAGAGACATCAGCAGAAGTTACCTTTTGTGATTGGAATTGCTGGTTCGGTAGCGGTAGGTAAGAGTACTACAGCGCGAGTTTTGCAGAAAGTTTTATCATTCTTACCCAATAAGCCTAAAGTGGAATTGGTCACTACTGATGGTTTTCTATATCCAAATGAAGTCTTAATCGAAAACAACATTCTAAATAGAAAGGGTTTTCCAGAAAGCTACGATACTAAAAAGTTACTGAACTTTCTTTCAGCGATCAAGTCTGGTAAACAAACATTGTCTGTTCCTATCTATTCTCACCTTGAGTATGATATTATTCCCGACAGAGAGCAGATTATTGAAAATCCAGATATCCTAATCGTAGAAGGTATCAACGTATTACAAGTAAACTCTCAGAAGGCTTCAAGCAACAAAGTTTTCGTATCCGATTTCTTTGATTTTTCCATTTACGTCGATGCACAAGAGGATAATATTATTGCCTGGTATATCGAACGTTTTGAATCACTTAGAGCGACTGCTTTCCAAGACCCAGATTCATATTTCCATAAATATGCAGATATGACTTTAGAAGAAAGTACGGCTATGGCCAATCAGATATGGAATGAGATTAATAAACCAAATCTACATGACAATATTCTGCCGACCAAATACCGTGCAAACCTTATTCTAAAAAAGGGATCAAACCACTTCGTGGAGGGCATTAATGTACGGAGGATGTAGCCACTGTATATTCGTAATTTAAAATATACCGTAGAATTTCGTTCTCGATTTGACGGTGTAGACGATTACTACTACTGTTGGCATACAATTCTAATTTATACTTGACATAATCTTTGCCTATCTCCAGTACCATCAACTCAGGGTCTACACTATTATCCAGATTTGGATGATTTCGCAATGTATCCCTTAAACCCATTTCAAGAGCTTCAATATTCGTTCCCAATTGTAATGGCAATTCGAACTTCACAGTAAACAAATTACTCCGATGAGCAGATAGATTCACCATAGAGTTTGTAAATACAAGGTTGTTAGGAACCATTACCAGATCATCCTCCTCATTCTGCAATTCTATATTTACGAAAGTAATATCTACTATACGGCCTTTGTGTTCGCCGATCTTAATACGATCTCCTACTGATAGTTGTTCAGAGAACATAATGAATAAGCCACTAAGCAGATTGGTAATATAATCCCTAAATAATACAGCGATTGCCATAGCTACTATCGTAAGACTAGTCACAAATTCTTTAGGATCGATGCCAAAAGCAATCATAATACCTATGATGACAAGTATAGCATTAATCATGGCTGTTAGTCGGTTAATCCCTAATACAAAATTCCCCCTCACAGCACGATTTGCATGCCTTGCATTATATAGCGAAATTATTACAAAACGTATTATGGAAAGAATAATACTAGGTACTAAAAAGCTATTTAATGCTTTAATAAGAGACATTAACCATTTGCGCTGTTCGAGATCTTCAAAAAGAATTAATGCACTGATTAGTATAGCGACAGCTATTATTTTTATAAAAAATACTACAGGTAATTTCGTTTTTTCTTCTTTTGGTGACATCATGAAATCTATTCGTTCGTTGTTACGAAACTACTAATTTTTAAGCAGAGCTTAATGTCCTTTTCCTGACAATCTTTTTTCATATAACCAAAAAATACGTTAACTTAGCCAAGCTAAAACGAAATGTTCTTTATATGAATACAACATTTGATTTTGAAAAACCAATTGCAGAATTGCAAACTCAAATAGAAAAGGTGAATCAAGTAGCTGAGAAGACTAAGGTCGATATGAGTGCTACTATTCGAGAATTGGAACAAAAACTTGAAGAAACCAAAGTACAGGTTTACAAGAATTTGACTGGATGGCAGAAAGTCCAAATGTCAAGACATCCTGATAGACCTCAAACTTTCGATTATATTGAAATGATCTGTGATGAGTTTGTTGAATTGCACGGTGATCGTACTGTGAAAGACGACAAAGCTATCGTTGGTGGATTAGCTTCTATTGGAGGTCAATCTGTTATGATCATCGGTCATCAAAAAGGTAAAAACACGAAGGAAAGACAATACCGCAACTTTGGTATGGCTAACCCTGAAGGTTACCGCAAAGCATTACGCTTGATGAAAATGGCCGAAAAATTCAATGTACCAGTAGTTACGCTGATCGATACGATGGGTGCTTACCCTGGTCTAGAAGCCGAAGAGCGAGGACAAGGTGAAGCTATTGCACGCAACTTACTAGAGATGTCTGTACTGAAAGTACCTGTTATCTGTATCGTGATCGGTGAAGGTGCATCAGGTGGAGCTTTGGGTATAGGTATAGGTGACCGCGTATATATGATGGAAAATACTTGGTATTCGGTAATCTCTCCAGAATCTTGTTCATCTATCTTATGGAGAAGCTGGGATCACAAAGAACGTGCTGCTGAAGCTTTGAAATTGACTGGAAACGACATGCTTGCTAATGGATTAATCGATGGTATCATCCCTGAACCTATTGGTGGAGCTCATCAAAATCCAACTGCTGCTGCTGAACAAGTGAAAACACAAATCTTAAGTGATCTTGCTTTATTATTATTGAAAGATAAAGAAGTCCTAATCGCTGAAAGAATCGATAAATTCAGTAAAATGGGTGTTGTTAATGAATAACTCCTACTGTTAAGATAATCAAAAAAGCCTGCATCAAATGATGCAGGCTTTTTTGATTAACGTACTCTTCTCCTCTTTCTATACGTTACTCTTACTATGCGGTAGCCATAGCGCAAACTTTTATTTTTGATATGTAGTGTCATTGCTAGCGTAAACAATAATGCTATACAAGACATAGTTCCTATTGCACCTCCATATCCATTGAAATATGAACTCATGAACAGCATAAGTACAGAATATACACAAGCAGAAATTGCTAGTACATAATACGAAATACGTACACCCATAGTTACCATACCAATAAATGATCCACCAAGTACGTACAAAGGAATTTTACCTGTAAAGACTGAAGATAAAAGCGTTGGAAAAAAATAAAAAAATCCGCCGACTAATAGCGCTAATAGTGCAGAAGCACGAATGGGACTGAATCCTCGTTTATGGCTTAAATAATACGTGAGAAATGCAGAAGAAACTGCCGTTAAAGTCAGAATAATGAATTGAATGAGCGCCATAACTATCCTACTAATAATTTATAGACTAACATACTCAATACCACACCTATGAAAGCAAGTGTACCTAATTTGCCCCCAACACCTACATATAGGGATTGAGTACTCATAAATAATAAGGATGAAAATATAGAGGCCATTACAATGATATAATAGATTTCTGACACTGTAATAGTAGACATACCAATAAAAGTACCACAATATATAGGAGCTTCAATATGTAGCAAATGTTTAGACCTTGGAACTAATTTATGAACAAATGTTCCAAGGAAACCAACTATTCCAACAGAAAATACGGGTCCTAGTCCTACCTCAACATTCAGATAATAAGTAATCAATGCCGATAAAGGAATTGCTATAAAATTCCAATTTCGCTCCCATTTCCATTCGACCTGATGTAATGGCAATTTCCAATAGGTATACAACCATACTGCTGTCATGAAGAATAACAATGCTATAAACGAAAAAGAACTCGTATTCTCTTCTATAATCATTGCCATAAACAATAGCTGTATTAAGAATATCAGTAGAATGATTAATATACGTATATATCGCGCTCTCAAACTAAAAAATTAATAAATTGTCTAGCAAATATAATTGCAAATTGATGAATATGGAGTAAATTTTAGATGTATAATATTGCCAATAAATGTTCGGATCATCTATAGAATAAAAAAAGGCTGAGCTATATAACTCAACCTTTTTCATTATCAGTTCAAATGTAGTTTACCATTTGAGAATATCATTTCCAAAAGTAAAAATCATCAACGCAACAATAATAAAGAAGCCTATCATCTGCGCTGTCTCTAATACTTTATCACTTACTGGTTTACCTTGAATCATTTCGATTAATAAGAATACCACATGACCGCCGTCCAAAGCAGGTATTGGTAGTAAATTCATGAATGCTAAAGCCATCGATAACAAACCAACTAAGTTCCAGAATTTAACCCAGTCAACAGTTTCCCCAAACATTTTAGCTATCCCGATAGGACCAGATAACGCTTTATCAGCTCGTACTTCACCTTTGAAAATCTTACCAAAGCCTTTGATATTGTCCGTTACGACAGATACAGCTTTGTTAACCCCAATCGGAAATGCTTCTGCTAAACCATATTTGCGGTACAAAACTGGTAAGTTACCGAATCCCAAAATATCTGTTGTGTCTGCCGCAGCTGTCAATTGAATGACTTGCCCTGCACGAACCAAATCCAATGTAATGTCTTTACCTTTATTACTAGCTACAGCTTCCTGGAATTTATCAAGGCGATCAACCTCTACACCATTAATCGCAAATATACTATCACCTTTGGTCAATCCCATAGCTGCAGCTCTAGAGTCTATAGCTACAGTATCTACAGGCAACATTTTGAATATAGGAGTTACGAATTCATTACGTTTGTGATCTGCAACATCGTTCAACATAGTCGCAGGCAAAGTGATATCTAGCATCTTGCCAGCGCGTTCTACTTTCAATTGCGCATCGCCCATTAGCACATCAGAAGTCATCAGATCTTGAAAGAAGAAATTAGCTTCATTTCCATTTACAGAAATAATCTTATCCCCTTCTACTAAACCAATTTTCTCACCAATAATACCTGGCGCTACACCATAAAGCTTTTTGTTGTCAAAATCTGTATCACCAACATTAAATGCAAGCATCCAATACACAACAATACCTACAATGACATTGACTATGATACCGCCTAACATAACTATTAGACGTTGCCATGCCGGTTTTGAACGAAATTCCCAAGGCTTAGGCTCCTGTTTAAGCTGCTCTGTATCCATAGATTCGTCGATCATACCAGCAATTTTTACATAGCCACCTAATGGTAACCAGCCAATACCATACTCGCAACCTTTAAAATTGAATTTGAATAACTTTACTCCCCAAGCATCAAAAAAAAGATAAAATTTTTCAACCTTGATACCAAACATACGTGCAGCAACAAAGTGTCCAAGTTCATGCAATATAATTAAAATTGAAAGGGCCAAAATTACCTGCCCAACCATTACGAGTGTTCCCATTTAATGAAATTAGTATTTATTTTTATGTATTAATTCTCTTGCGACAAGTCTACTTTCTAGATCCGTAGCAATCAAATCTTCTATTGTTAATTGTTCTAAGTCTTTTACATGTGCGAGGGTTTCTTCTAATACATCGGACATCCCCAAAAATGAAACTTCGTCACGTAGAAAAGCTGCTACGACTTCTTCATTCGCAGCATTCAATACACAACATCTATTTCCTCCTATTTCTAACGCTTTATAAGCCAATTGCAAATTACGAAAAGTATCTTTATCTGGTGCCTCAAAAGTCAAATTAGCGTGACGCATGAAATCAAAACGCTCGAAATTATTTTGATAACGCTCCGGATAGGTCAATGCATATTGAATAGGCAATTTCATGTCTGGCAACCCCATCTGAGCTTTCATCGATCCATCTTCAAACTGAACAATAGAATGTACGATAGATTGCGGATGTACGATCACATCGACTTGATCAAGATTCAAATCAAAAAGCCATTTTGCCTCTATGACCTCCAAACCTTTATTCATCAATGATGCAGAATCAATCGTAATCTTAGCTCCCATTGACCAATTTGGGTGCTTTAAAGCCTGCGCTTTGGTCACCTTTGCCAAATCTTCACGATTCTTACCTCGAAAAGGGCCTCCAGAAGCTGTTAAATATATTTTTTCGATTGGACTAGGCTCTCCTATCAAACATTGAAATATAGCAGAGTGCTCAGAATCCACTGGCAACATACGTACTTGGTGTTTTTTTACCAAATCCATAATTAGTTCCCCACCTACAACTAATGTTTCTTTATTAGCTAAAGCTATATCTTTACCACAAGAAATAGCCTTAACAGTAGGACGCAAACCTGCCGCTCCAACTACTGCATTCAACATGATATCAGTAGACTCGTGTTCAGCAGCTGCAATCAACCCATCTTCACCAGCCAACACCTCAATAGATGTATGGCTAAGGCCAGATTTAACTTGCTGATATTTTTCTTTGTTAACAATGACAACAATAGCTGGTTGAAATTCGATCGCCTGCTCAATAAGTAATTCTGCACTATTGCTAGCCGTCAATACGGTCACTGCAAAATGCTGTGGAAATGATCTAATTACATCTAATGCTTGTGTTCCGATACTTCCCGTCGAACCTAGTATAGCTATATTTTTTTTCACTTATTTTCCTTTAAATAATATTCTTAAATAATACTGGATCATCTGAACCCTTGTATTCTCTTATCATATCCACATAAGCAACAGCCAGCACTAAACTAACTGATGGAATGATAATGAAGGTATTTAATAGACTAGCCATTTTGGCCATGATAGGATATTCCAAGTATTCAAATGCTAACTGACCTACGTATGCTGAGGCTAATACACACATCAACATCAATAAATTGGCTATATTTCCTTTTGTAAATGCCACACTCAATCTACATGAACGCCAAAGTGTGTAATTGTGATCAACAATAAAAAATGGAAAGAAGGAAATACGGATCAAAATAAACATCATCACTAGACCAGTCAAGAGTGGATTGATCTCCATTAAAATACGATCCATCTCGACCCCCATATA
>JAZQRD010000029.1:0-2696 GCA_045629405.1 Sphingobacterium sp.
GAAATGAAAGAGAGCTGAAAATTTTTTCAGCTCTTACTTTTTAATATTAGAATATAAACTTAGTACTCAAGAAATTGGATTTATTATTTTCAATAATTTGGTTGAGTAATTGCTTGTTTTGAGGCGTTGCTTTTGTTGCTACTATAGACCTAATTGAAAATGATCGTAATGCATCCCTTACCGACAATGTTCCTTCAGCACTATCTTTTCGACCTGTGAATGGGAAACTATCTGGTCCGCGTTGACATTGACTATTGATATTGACTCTGCCGACTTGATTAACCAAAGGAGAAATTAATGATGTAATCACTTCATCATCATTACTAAACAAACTTACTTGTTGGCCATGCGAAGAATTTATTACATATTCTATAGGTTCATCAATGTTGTCATAAGGAACTATTGGAATTATAGGTCCAAATTGTTCTTCTCTGTAAAGTTTCATATTCTCATTTACAGGATAAACAACTGCTGGATAAAATAATGATTCGCTAATTTCGCCACCTTGCTCATTGATGATAGATGCACCATGTGCAATTGCATCATCAATACAATCTTTTAAGTATTGTGGTTTATTTATTTCTGCAAGTGGTGTTATTGTCACGCCTGATTCCCAAGGCATACCAATTTTTACCTTTTTAAATTCGCTTTTCAACTTATCAAGGAAAGGATTCACGACTTTACGATCTACAAATATGATTTTTAATGCTGTACAACGCTGTCCATTGAAAGATAATCCTCCCATAAGAGTTTCTTGAACTGCAAGATCCAAATCAGCTTTTTGATCAATAATCGCTGCATTTTTAGCATCAAGACCTAGAATAGCACGTAGTCTATTTACTTTAGGGTGCAATTTTTTAAGTTCATTCGCTACTTTACTTGATCCGATCAGAGCCAATACATCTATCTTTCCAGATTTCATTAGATCAGGAACAATTTTGTTTCCACGACCGTAAATAGTATTGACTACTCCTTTAGGGAAACTTGTTTTGAATGCTTCTAATAATGGTGAAAATAATAATGTACCATGCTTAGGTGGTTTGAATAGAATTGTATTACCCATTACTAAAGCTGGTATAAGCGTAGTAAATGTTTCATTTAACGGATAATTGAAAGGGCCCATACACAATACAACCCCAAGCGGAGCGCGTCTTACTTGAGCGATGATTCCTTGCTCTATTTGAAAACGAGAAGATTCTCTATCAATATCTTTTAACTCTTGGATGGTGTCGTACATATATTCTATTGTACGGTCAAATTCTTTGTTCGAATCAGCAAATGATTTACCAATTTCCCACATGATTAACTTCACAACGATATCTTTTTTAGCTATCATTTTCTGTGTGAAATTTTCTAAGCATTCGATACGTTGTTCGACACTCATGGCAGGCCATTCACCTTTCCCGTAATCGTAAGCTTTTACCGCAGCATCAAGTGCTTTTTGTGATTCCTCCACTGTCGCAAGAGGATAACTCCCGATACGTTTGCGATTAATACCATCTGCGGATTTTACACAAATAGGAGAGTAGACATCGTTCACTTCACCATGCCAAGTAATCATTTCTCCATCGCAAAGGAATTCGCGTTGATTTACTTCTTCTGGCAACATAAAGTCGCTAGGAATCTCGTCTTCACTCGGAAAGACGTTTTGTAATTCAAGTTTCATTTTAAATTGAATTTATAACTGTTTAATAATGTTTAGGTCAATGCTAAGTCGTCAGATAAGACTGTCGCAGATTATAGGCAAATTAATACTTAATTAAAATCTATGACTGTTTTAATCCCAGACTTTAGGTTTTCGGGCTTATCCCTTAGATAAGCGACCGCATTTTCAAAAGGAACTCTTTTGGTGATAAAGTCTTCAGCTTTTAAAGACTTATTCAAAAATTTAAATATAATGTCATTAAAGTCATCTCGAACAGCATTTCGGCTACTCATTAACGTTCCCTCACGTTTATGGAATTCAGGATGGCTGAATACAATATCTTGGTTTTGAATGCCAACTAATACATAACGCCCACCGTGAGCCATGTAATTGAATGCCTCATTTATAATTTTTACATTTCCACTTGCATCAAATATTAAAGTAGGCATATTGCCACTTGTTAATTTGGATAGATTATCAGCGATATCATCACCTAATGGATTCAGTATATAATCTGCGCCTAATCGTTTTGCATGAGCCAAACGCGAGCAGTCGACATCCATGGCAATTATTTTAGCACCGCTTAGTTTAGCTAATTTAATAATACCTAATCCTATTGTTCCGGCACCAATAACAAATACAAACTCACCAGGAATTACCTGCGCTCTTCGAATAGCATGTGCTCCAATCGCAAGTGGTTCTACCAATACGAGTTGATCATAAGTCAATCCCTTTGAATAAATCAAAGATGCTGTAGGAACGACTATGTACTCGGACATGGCGCCATCTGTATGTACGCCCAATACTCTCATGTCTGTAGCATAATTTGGTTTACCCATTTTGGAAGCATTATCTATTCCTTTTGTCAGATATGGCACTAACGTCACTTTGTCTCCAGGATCCAAATCTACAGCATCGCCTTCTACATACTCAGCCGCTATTTCGTGTCCCAAGACACGAGGATATGTAAAATATGGCTGCTGGCCAGCAATGGCGTGTATATCTGTGACACATATACCCACTCTTTTTATCTTAATTAATGACTCACCAA
>JAZQRD010000030.1:0-11424 GCA_045629405.1 Sphingobacterium sp.
AGTAGATTCTTCATGATGCAATTATAACAATATAATATATACAAATGTAGGAATTTTTTGATGGTTTCAATTCTCTAGCACTAGCATTATTAAACATATAAGCACACAAAAACTTTATTATATACATTGTTTTGTGTAAAATTGCAGTTGGAGATTAATATAATGGACAATAAGCAAGAATTAATAAGAGAAAAGTTAACCTTACCTGATGAAGGAAAGAAGTTGCTACTTCACTCATGTTGCGCTCCTTGTTCAGGTGAAGTAATGGAAGCATTGATATCATCTGATATCGACTTTACTATTTACTTTTACAATCCTAATATACATCCGCGGAAGGAATATGATATTCGTAAAGAAGAAAATATTCGTTTCGCTGAGAAACACAATATTCCTTTCATCGATGCAGACTATGATGTAGATCATTGGTTTGAATTGGCAAAAGGCATGGAAAATGAACCAGAAAAAGGCATACGTTGTACGATGTGTTTTGATATGAGATTCGAAAAGACAGCGGAGTACGCATCAAAAAATGGCTTTGATGTAATTTCTAGTTCTTTAGGGATTTCCCGTTGGAAAAACATGGATCAAATCAATGATTGCGGTGTAAAAGCTGCATCCCGCTATCCTGACATGGACTATTGGACATTCAATTGGCGTAAAAAAGGTGGAGCAGCAAGAATGTTGGAAATAAGTAAGCGTGAGCGTTTCTACATGCAAGAATATTGTGGATGCGCATATTCACTACGTGACACGAATAAGTGGCGTATGGCTAACGGTCGTGAAAAAATAGAATTGGGGAAAAAATTCTACAGTGAAGAGGATTAAAAATTATTTCACAAAATAATTGCATCCTTCGTTTAAAAACATTAATTTTGCAGGCTCAAATACAAGATTGTGAAGTATCTAAAAAAATACAGAATACCGTTTTCAGGCTTAGCCTCGGGCAAGCACGATTTTGAGTTTGAAATTGATGATAAGTTCTTTGACTGCTTTGAGCATTCGTTAATAAAAAGAGGTGATCTTTTAGCAAAGGTCAGTCTGCAAAAACAAGAGTCTATGTTGATTGTTCATTTTGATATAAATGGAAAGATTCAACTTAATTGCGACACTTGTTTAACAGATTTTTATGCAAATTCTTCATGTAAAGAACGCATAATTGTTAAATTTGTGAAGGAGGAATGGGATAATGAGACTGACGAGGTTATCATTTTGAACAAGACTGATCACGAATTAGATATCGCTACCTTATTATACGAATACATTAATCTACAAGTTCCCTATTACGCAAAATGTTCGGAACAAGGAGAAAACATCAGCTGTGATCCAGCAATGTTAGCAAGATTAAGTTCAGAAACAGCAGAAGATTCATCAATTACTGAAGAAGCAAGTATAGACCCACGTTGGGCGGCATTAAAGAATATTAAAAACAATTAAAAAACATAATACGAGATGGCACATCCAAAACGTAAAACTTCGAAATCAAGAAGAGACAAAAGAAGAACACATTATAAGGCTGAAAAACCTACATTGACAGTGTGTAAAGAAACTGGAGCTGTACACGTACCTCACAAAGCGTACGAAGTAGATGGTAACTTATATTATAACGGTAAATTAATTATCGAGAATACAGCAGCTGTCTAAAAAATATCTTTAGAATTAAACATCCCAAATAGCACATTTTTATAAATTTTGCTTTAATTTGGGATGTTTTTTCGTATTATTGGCTTAGAAAAATAATAACGGATGAAGATTGGTTTAGACGTTTTAGGAGGAGATTACGCTCCTAATTCTACAATTTTAGGTGCTATTGAAGCACAAAAAAGCCTCTCAGCTGATCAGCGTATTGTGTTGTTCGGTAATGAAGAGGAAAGTAAAAAACTTATTGCTGAAGCTGGAGGTGACCCTACTCAATTTGATTATGTTCATGCTCCCGATAGCATCAGTATGCACGAACACCCAACAAAAGCAATCACCCAAAAACCAAACTCAAGTATCTCTAAAGGATTTGAGTTATTGAAAAATGGGGAGATTGACTCTTTTTCTTCAGCAGGAAATACAGGCGCTATGCTTGTAGGTTCTATGTTTAGTGTAAAAACTATCCCAGGTGTCATTCGACCTGCTATCGCGACAAATGTTCCAAAGCTTAAAGCAGGTTTTGGTATATTATTAGATGTAGGTGCTAATGCAGACTGTAAACCAGAAATGCTTAATCAATTTGCTTTATTAGGAAGTCTATACTCACAATATGTGTATGGTGTGGAAAATCCAAAAGTAGCTTTATTAAACATTGGTGAGGAAGAAGAAAAAGGTAATAACCTTACTACATCAACCTATCCTCTACTAAAATCTAACTCTACAATCAACTTTATTGGTAATGCTGAAGGTCGAGATTTGTTCTCTGATCATGCTGATGTGTTCGTTTGTGATGGATACACAGGTAATATCGTATTGAAGCTTGCAGAGTCATTCTATGGAGTGACGTTGAAAAAAGGTTTTAAAGATGATTTTTTTGATAGATTTAACTACGAGCGTTATGGCGGTAGTCCTATCTTAGGTGTTAATGCACCTGTGATTATTGGTCATGGTATATCTACACCAGAGGCTATTAAAAATATGGTATTATTATCAAAAGATATGATCGAATCAAAGTTCATTGATAAAATCAAATCGGCTTTTAACTAACTATTATATGTCTAAAATTCATGCTGCTATTACCGCAGTACATGGCTACGTACCTGATTACATTCTAACGAATAAAGAATTAGAGACGATGGTCGATACGAATGACGAATGGATTGTCACACGTACCGGTATTAAAGAGCGCCGTATTCTAAAAGGAGAAGGCTTAGCCACTTCAGATTTAGCAGTACCAGCGGTAAAAGGATTACTTGAAAAGAGAGGAATATCAGCAGAAGAGATTGATTTAATCATCTTCTGTACGAGTACACCAGATATGTTATTTCCAGCGACAGCCAATATCTTGGCGGATAAAGTTGGTGCAAAAAATGCTTGGGGTTATGACTTACAAGCAGCATGTTCTGGATTTTTATTTGGTTTGACCACAGGTGCTCAATTTATTGAGTCAGGCAAACACAAGAAAGTATTAGTTGTAGGTGGAGATAAGATGTCTTCAGTAGTCAACTATACAGACAGAAATACCTGTATCCTATTTGGAGACGGTTGTGGTTGTGTTTTATTAGAACCTAACGAAGAAGGCTTAGGCGTTCAAGACACTATCTTAAAATCAGATGGTTCTGGTGGACAATTTTTAAATATCAAAGGAGGTGGCTCTTTGTATCCTGCATCTCATGAAACTATTGAAGCAGGTTTGCACTACGCATTCCAAGAAGGTCGTACAGTATTCAAATTTGCCGTGACTAATATGGCCAATGTGGCTGCAGAAGTGATGGAACGCAATAATCTTACTGCAGATGATGTAGCATGGTTAGTGCCTCATCAAGCAAACAAACGCATTATTGATGCTACTGCTGAGCGTGCTGGACTTCCTGAAGATAAAGTGATGGTAAACATCCACAAATATGGAAATACGACTAGTGGTACTATTCCATTATGTTTGTGGGAGTGGGAAGATAAATTGAAAAAAGGCGACAATATTATATTAGCTGCATTTGGAGGTGGTTTTACTTGGGGTTCCGTTTATTTAAAATGGGCTTACTAACCGCTCTCTCAGATATTTTAGTATATTTACCGACGAAAAATTAGAAACACTTACATTTAAAATCAAAAACCTACTGATCATGAGTATGGACATCAAACAAATTCAAGACTTGATTAAATTCGTATCGAAATCAGGTGTGAATGAAGTATCTATTGAAGAAAAGGATTTCAAAATTACAATAAAGACTAATCAAGAGCCAACGTACGTAACAGCTTCTGTTCCTACAGCAGCTCCTGTTGCTACGCCAGCTGCTGCTCCTGCAGTACCTGCGACAGCTCCAGCATCACCTGCTACACCAGCAGTTGATGATGAGTCTCACTTAATCACAATCAAATCGCCTATGATCGGTACTTTCTACCGTTCACCAGGTCCAGATAAAGCGTCATTTGTAAATGTTGGAGATGATATCGCTCCTGGAAAAACAATTTGTATTGTAGAAGCAATGAAATTGTTCAACGAAATTGAAGCAGAAGTTTCTGGTAAAATCGTTAAAATTTTAGTAAACGACGCTCAACCTGTCGAATACGATCAACCATTATTTGTAGTTGATCCAAGATAATCTCAAGCTGCACTCGTGCAGCTTTTTTGAGTTTATTTAATCATCACGGTACTATACCGTAAAAAATATTTCAGGTTAAGTCACTTATTATGTTTAAAAAAATATTAATAGCTAATAGAGGAGAGATTGCTCTTCGTATCATTCGTACTTGTCGTGAGATGGGTATCAAGAGTGTTGCCGTATATTCAACTGCTGACAAAGACAGTCTTCACGTACGTTTTGCTGATGAAGCAGTATGTATCGGTCCTCCTGCAAGTAAAGATTCTTATCTAAACATTCCTAATATAATCGCTGCAGCAGAATTAACAAATGCAGACGCGATTCACCCAGGTTACGGTTTCTTGTCAGAAAACGCTAAATTCTCAGCTATCTGTGCTGAATATGGTATCAAATTTATTGGTGCTACAGCTGTACAGATTGAGAAAATGGGCGATAAAGCTTCTGCTAAAGATACCATGAAAAAAGCTGGCGTACCTACAGTACCAGGATCGGATGGTTTAGTACCAGACGTGAAAACAGGTATTAAGATTGCAAATGAAATCGGTTACCCTGTTATCATCAAAGCTACTGCTGGTGGTGGTGGTAGAGGTATGCGTATTATTTGGAAAGATGAAGATTTCGAGCCGAACTGGGATTCAGCTCGTCAAGAATCTGCAGCTGCTTTTGGTAACGATGGTATCTATTTAGAGAAATATGTGGAAGAGCCTCGTCACATTGAGATCCAAGTAATCGGTGATCAATATGGAAGAGTATGTCACCTATCAGAAAGAGATTGTTCGATACAGCGTCGTCACCAAAAATTAGTAGAAGAAGCTCCTTCACCATTCATCACTCCTGAGCTACGTCAGCAAATGGGTGAAGCTGCAATCAAAGGTGCTTCAGCAGTAAACTATGAAGGTGCTGGAACAATTGAATTTTTAGTAGACAAACACCGTAATTTCTACTTTATGGAGATGAATACACGTATCCAAGTAGAACACCCAGTTACGGAAGAGGTAATTAACTTTGACTTGATCAAAGAACAAATTAAAGTTGCAGCTGGTATACCTATATCAGGCAAGAGCTACGAGCCTACGATGCACGCTATCGAATGTAGAATCAATGCTGAGGATCCATTCAATAATTTCCGTCCATCACCAGGCAAAATCACTAATTTCCACTCACCAGGTGGTCATGGTGTACGTGTAGATACACACGTCTATGCAGGTTATACAATCCCACCGAATTACGATTCGATGATCGCTAAATTAATCTGTGTAGCGCAGACACGTGAAGAAGCTATTTGCACAATGGAGAGAGCATTAAGTGAGTTTGTAATTGAAGGTATTAAGACTACTATCCCATTACACTTACGTTTAATGCGTGATCCAAACTTCAGAGCAGGTAATTTTACAACAAAATTTATGGAGTCTTTTGACCTTACAGAGTATCCTGAAGAGATCGAAGCGTAAAAATTTTGTTTTCATATTAAAAAATACCATTCTTATCCCAAAGAATGGTATTTTTGTTTACTTACTAGTAATAAATTATGTCTAATAAAAAGCTAATTGCCGCGATAAAAGAAAAAGGAAAAAGTCTTGAAGCTGAAATGTCTTTCTTTGAACATTTAGAGATTCTTAGATGGCACATTATCCGAGCTGTTATAGCAATAATACTATTCGCTATATTATCATTCACATTTTATGATTTTGTTTTCAATCAAATAATCATGGGGCCCAAGAATTTAGACTTCTGGACTTACCGTATGATGTGTAAATTGGGAGCATTATTGAATTTGGAAGGTTTCTGTGTGACCAAGATTCCATTTAATATAATCAATACGCAGCTGGCTGGCCAGTTCATGTTGCAGATTAATTCATGCTTGCTAATGGCTTTAGCACTAGGATTTCCTTATTTGTTATTTGAAGTATGGCTATTTATTAAACCTGCACTCACAGATTTAGAACGTAAGTCAGCGAATGGCTTTGTTTTTTATGCTACACTATTATTTATTTTAGGTGCACTATTTGGGTACTACATTGTCGTACCACTATCAGTTAACTTCTTAGCAAATGTCTCTTTAAGCGACGAGATTACTAATCAGATAACAATTGACTCTTACTTATCAACTATTGCGACTCTTACATTAGGTTGTGGGGTTATATTTTTATTGCCAATCTTGATATTTATTTTATCTAAATTGGGTTTTATGACACCGCAATTCATGCGTGCAAGTAGACGCTATGCGATTGTCATCATATTGACTGTAGCTGCTATTATTACACCAACTGCAGATATTATAACTTTATTGACTGTAAGTGCTCCGATGTTTATCTTGTATGAATTAAGCATCTCGGTATCTGCAAATGTGCAACGTAAGAGACAGAAACAAGAACAAGAATTCTATAAAAACTAAAAATAACATTATGAAAATTGCAATTGGAAGTGACCACGCTGGTGTGGATTACAAATCTGAGATTATTACATTCTTGCAGGAACTAGGTCATGAAATTCAAGATTTCGGTCCAGCTAATGCAGACTCTGTTGACTATCCAGACTATGCACACCCTGTAGCATCTTCTATTGAAAATGGTACTAATACATTAGGTATCTTAATTTGTGGCAGCGCTAATGGTGTAGCTATTACAGCTAATAAACATCAAGGTATCCGTGCAGCTATTGCTTGGCAAAACGAAATCGCTGCTTTAGCACGTCAACATAATGACGCTAATATCGTTTGTATTCCAGCACGTTTTATTGACTTAGATCTGGCAAAGAAAATTGCACAAACTTTCATAACTACAGATTTTGAAGGTGGCCGCCATGCAAATCGTGTTAACAAAATCGCTTGTTCATAACCGCAACTGTAAATATAAATTATGAAAAAATTATTATCAATTCTATTCTTATTACCCCTATCGTACAGCTGTACGATAGCACAGACAGCAAATAAATACGCTGAGTTAATTACGGAAGAAACTTCGAAAAACCACTTAACTATTCTTGCAAGTAAAGAATACGAAGGTCGTGGTACTGCTCAAAAAGGTGGTAGAAAAGCTGCTGAATATGTAGCTAATGAGTTCAAATCATACGGTCTTAAACCAATTGTGAATGGCAACTCATACTACCAACACCTTGACTTGATAAAGACTGTATACCAAGTATCTAATTTCACAGTAGGTAATCAATCATATGTGAATGGTCTAGATTTCTACGTACAAGGTGACAATAATAATCAATCATTTGATGCATCAGAGATTATCTTCGTTGGATACGGTATTCAAGATGCAAAATATAATGAATTAAATGGAGTTGATATCAAAGGCAAAGTTGTATTAGTATATAATGATGGCGAGCCTATGGATAAAAATGGTAATTCATTAATTACTGGTACTACTACAAAATCAGACTGGTCTACTAGTCGTTTCAAACGTCTTCAAGAATTACATAAATTAGGTCCAAAGTTGATACTATCAACAGGATCTAATGTAGAACAAATCATCAACCGCAGCAAAGGCCGTCTTACTGCAGGAAGATTTAGTATTCCTGATGCATCTGCAGCAGCTAGACCAGTATCGCAATCTATTCCAGTAGTAAACATAACTGAAAAAGTAGCTAACCAGTTATTAGCATCTAAGAAAACTTCGACTAGTGCATTTGTAACTGCAGCAGCTCAGAAAGTTCAGAAGCCTATAGTAATCAAAACTTCTTTGAAAACAGAGATGGGTGTCGTGAATGAGAAACACGATGATCCTAACGTTATCGGTTACTTAGAAGGAACTGATTTGAAAGATGAAGTAATCGTGATCTGTGGTCACTATGATCATGATGGTATTTTACCTGATGGTACATTCTTCCCTGGTGCTGATGATAATGGTAGCGGTACAGTAGCAGTTATTGAGATCGCAAGAGCATTTGCTGCAGCTAAGAAAGATGGCAAAGGTCCACGTAGAAGTATTTTGTTCATAGGACTTGCTGCTGAAGAAAAAGGATTATTAGGTTCAAAATTCTATGTGGAGAATCCTATTATTTCATTAGATAAAACAGTAGCTTGTCTTAATATCGATATGATCGGTCGTATCGATGACAAACACTTAAATGGAGACCACAATTACGTACACGTGATTGGTGTCAATAAATTAAGTACTGATTTAAGACCTATCGTAGAACTTGCGAATAGAGGTATTGATATGAAATTAGACTACGACTACGATCATCCAGAAGAGCCAATGCGTTTATACTACCGCTCGGATCACTATAACTTTGCGAAGAATGGTATTCCGTCGTTATTCTTCTTCTCAGGTTTACACCCACACTACCATACAGTAGAAGACACAGTAGACAAGATTGATTTTAATATGATGGTGAAGCGTGAGCGTCTAATATTCAATACAGCTTGGGAAATGGGCAATAGAGACAACAAACCAGTTGTGGATTTGTCACTTGAAGAAGCTAAAGGTACAGGCAGATAATATCTAATCCATATTTTATATAAATCCCTTAATGTGTAATAGCATTAAGGGATTTTTTATTGACATATTTTAGCGAAACATTTGGAGATGAAAAATCAAATGTTTTTATTTGTAGTGTATTAGCTCACTAGTACACTACAAATTATAAACTATGATACGTATTCGCGAGCTTAATTTTCTCTATAAAAAAGAGAAACCCATCATTCGTTCAATCACAACAGATCTAGAACCGGGCAAAATTTATGGCCTATTAGGATTAAATGGAGAAGGAAAAACTACATTACTTAGATTGTTGGCTGGGCTACTATTCCCGAAAAGTGGAACAATAAGCTTGAACAATATTTCATCGACAAGCCGTAATAGGAAGTTTCATGAACTCCTCTTTTTTCTTCCAGACCTACCTACATTGTCTCATTTAAAAATCGAGAAATATATAGATGTCTACAGTGTTTTCTATACTGAATTTTCTCGCGAGTTTTTAAATAAAGCACTATCGGATTTAAAAGTGGATATACAGTCGACGATCAAGGACTTATCACTTGGACAGCAGAAGAAGTTTCATCTAGCCTTTGCATTAGCAACTAATACGAAGTATCTCCTGTTGGATGAGCCGACGAATGGTTTGGATATTCCGAGCAAAGCTATTGTCCGCAGACTATTGGCCAAGAGTATCGACCCAGATAAGACCATTATCATCTCTACACATCTTGTTAAAGATTTAGAAAATATGATAGACCATATTTTGATTCTAAAAGAAGGTCAGCTAGCGTTCGACAAATGCGTGTTAGATATTGTGAAGATGTATAAATTTGAAGTTGGACCACATGCTATTGAAAAAAAATTATACGCAGAAAAGGCTATCGCGAATTATAAAACCATCTCGGAAAACATATTCGAAGAGGAATCAAATATTGATATTGAATTATTATTTAATGCTGTCCAGCAAAATAAACTCTAGTTATGAAAGTGACACTACAACAAATATGCTTCGCTATGCGCGAGATGTGTAAAGGTTCAAATAGTATTTCACTGTTAAGTTCCTTGATAGCGCCTATAGTTCTTTATTTTATAATTATTTGGCTAGGAAATAGCGATTTATTTTGGTCCTTAGTACGATTTCCAGATAAATCCGAATTTGATACAGATGCTGATTATTTACATTATCTCGAAGGCATAATGCTTGATGAAATTACTATAATCGTGCCCATTATCTCGACCGTTATACTGCTTATACCATCGCATGTAAGATTCAAAAACAATCCACAACTTCGCTTATTACCCATAAAAAATTGGGTTAGGATTGCTGCGTATGTATTTATTGTATTAGTCTTGACAGCAATAGCTATTTCCGTAGTAACAGTATTAGATTATGCAATCCAATTTCATGTGCATAGATTATATTACGAAGAAGCTATTGCGATACAAGAGAGTATGGGGGATTTATATAAACGAGTAGATTCAAGAAGTGTAATTTTCTGGCCAAATAATGAAGTACTATTTATAGGTAGGAAATTTTCAGGTATAATTTCATTGTCCCTATTTTTCAACTTATTACTATGGATCCTATTTCATCTATTTAAGAAATTTAGCCTTATCAAGAGCATCATTGGTATTTTCTTACTATTAGGAATATCATTTAATGTAAGGTCTTATATAGACGCTAGCTTCCGAACAATATCAGTTTCTTATAATTATCCTATAGCAGGATACAATTCGTTCTATTATGTCTATGTACCGCTTCTAATAATTCTATTTCTGATTACCATCTATTACCAATTAAAACAAAGAGAAGTGTAATATGGACTTTAACAATGACAAACCGATCTATTTACAAATAGTAGAATATGTATATGAACGTATTTTACAGAGTGAATGGTTGGAAAACGAGAAGATATTGTCGGTCCGTGATTTAGGAGCCGAGCTTGAAGTGAATCCGAATACTATTATGCGCTCTTACGAGAAGTTGCAACAAGATGGAATTATCTACAATAAACGAGGAATAGGTTTTTTTGTGGTAGAAGATGCAGCATCCAAAATCAAGACCTTACGCAAAGAATCATTTAGACTCAATGAATTAACTCAAGTATTACATACAGCAAAACTTCTTGGATTTACCGAACAAGAAATACTAGAAATCTATAAACTTTAAAATTATGAAAACCTATTATATATCTTTAAGTATAGCTGTCCTAGCGACATTTCTTATGATCGTTATTCCACAGTTTACGGGTACTATATATGTAAAAAGTAATAACACAGTAGAACTAACGCCTACAGATTGGCTATCAAAAATTTTGTTCAGTATAAGGAAAACTCCTCAACATGAGACAAAAGCATATAGAATCCCATCAACAATCCATACAATAAAAGTAATTGGCCAATCGTCAAACAAACATCACAACCACCGTTTTGATTTGTTCAATGCGTCAGCAAACAACGAACTGATCATTAATTATGCAGATGAAGATAGAATCAAATTCACAACCGAGCAAGACACATTATTCGTTCAACTCGACAGCAAATCCAATGGCTCGAATTTAACGTTCTACTTAAATGACACACTGCAACAATCATTAATCTTTGAACAGATAAACGAAGGACATATGTATTTTAATAATCTAAAAAATATAAATGTCACTGTAGATAAAAAATCCATATTACATTGGATCGGACGAAACAGTACTATACAACATATCAATGTACGTGACCAATCTAACCTACTCCTATTTAATGCA
>JAZQRD010000031.1:0-2732 GCA_045629405.1 Sphingobacterium sp.
ACAACATCTAATTTTTCACCAACTTTAGTGAATTCGTTAGGGTGGTTGATTTTTTTAGACCAAGATAAATCAGAGATATGGATCAAACCGTCGATACCTTCTTCTAATTCTACGAACACTCCGAAGTTAGTCATATTTTTAACTACTGCAGTTTGTTTAGAACCAACTGGGTAACGCTCAACGATATTTTTCCAAGGATCTGGAGTCAATTGTTTAATACCTAAACTCATTTTACGCTCTTCACGATCTAACGTTAAGATTTGAGCTTCGATTTCATCACCTACTTTTAAGAACTCTTGAGGAGAACGTAAGTTTTGTGACCATGACATTTCAGATACGTGGATTAAACCTTCTACACCTGGGATGATTTCTAAGAAAGCACCGTAATCAGCTACAGTAACGATTTTACCTTTAACTTTTGAACCTACAGCTAAATCTGTGTTTAAAGATTCCCATGGGTGCTCAGATAATTGTTTTAAACCTAAAGCGATACGTTTTTTCTCATCATCAAAGTCTAATACTACTACGTTGATAGTTTGATCTAATGATAAAACTTCTTTTGGATGCTCGATACGGCCCCAAGAGATATCCGTAATGTGAAGTAAACCATCTACACCACCTAAGTCGATGAATACACCGAAATCAGTGATGTTTTTAACAGTACCTTCTAATACTTGACCTTTTTCTAATTTAGCAACGATTTCAGATTTTTGGTTTTCTAAATCATCTTCAATTAAAACTTTGTGTGATACTACTACGTTTTTGAATTCGTGGTTGATTTTTACAACTTTGAATTCCATAGTTTTACCAACATAAATATCGTAATCACGGATAGGTTTGATATCAATTTGAGATCCAGGTAAGAAAGCTTCTACACCTTTGATGTCAACGATTAAACCACCTTTAGTACGAGATTTAACGAAACCATCGATGATTGCATCATTCTCTAATGCCTCATTGATTGATTCCCATGATCTTTGAGTTTTTGCACGCTTACGTGACAATACTAATTGACCATTTGCGTCTTCTTGAGACTCAACGAATACGTCAACAGTATCCCCGATTTTTAACTCAGGTAAATCACGAAACTCAGTTTTTGCTACAAGACCGTCTGATTTGAAACCTACGTTTAAAACAACGTCTTTGTTGTTGATAGAAACAACAACACCTTCGATAATTTCACCTTGGTTGATTTGGTTGAAAGTACCAGCGTATTGCTCTTCTAACTTAGCACGTTCTGCTTCACTGTAGTTACCGAAAGCTTTCTCGTCCTCATCCCAATCAAAATCACCAGCTGGTGTAGACCAAGTAGTTGATTTAATTTGGTCGATCAAAGTTGAATCTGCTTCAGACTCGATTGTCTCAGTGTCTTTCACTACTTTAGTGTCAGCACCTTGTAGCTCTGCGTTTTTCGCCGCTAACTCTTTTTCTGCTTCTTGTTTTTTTGCCATTAATTAATTTCTCCTTTTTCCTACTTTGTAGGAGGCACAAAGATACGAAAAAAGTTTATTTACAATTATTTATGTAAAAAATAATTTCCACATTTCTAATTTGACTAGGATAATTGTGGATAAGTCCACTTAGTCGTCGTGTTTAATTTATACTAATTGTGGCGTATTATAATCCATTTCGTTCATATAATAATGAGTTTAAAGTTACTAAATAGATAATTCTAATGATATAATAAATGATGTGATAATCAATTCATGTGTGATTTATTTAGGTATTATTTTAGTCAGATATTTAGGAATAGAAAATTACCTAGCAGTATATTTTGGTTATCAACGATCAATATCAATTATAAAATAAAAAGCAGCATAGTATATGCTGCTTTTTATTTTATTGGGACTAATCAAAATGTCTTTCTATTTTATCCATAAATGCTTGAGGTGGCTTACAAGGTCTATTACGTTCCATATCGACGAATACTAATTGTGTCATTCCTGTATTCAAAAGTGTTCCCTCTTCGTTATGTACTTCATATTCAAATTTGATACGAACACTTGGCTTTTCGCGTAGAATGACTTTTATCGTTAATAAATCATCGTACTTTGCTGGTTGAATATACTTGGTATGCATTTCTAATACAGGCATCATTACGCCCATTTCCTCCAATTCACGATAGGTCATTCCATTGTGGCGTAACATTTCTGTTCGTGATTCCTCATAAAAAGCAGCATAGTTGCCATAGTATACATACCCCATTTGGTCCGTCTCCGCATATCTTGGTCTCAGTTTGTGTTCGTATACGTACATATTTATTTTTTAATATTTCTTTCGTCTAGCGCTTTTTGGAATTTTCGAGCATTGATATTGTGTTCAGCTACAGTTGTCGCAAACGCATGGTATCCAGAAAAATCTTCTTTAGCACACATATATATATACTCATGCTGAGCAGGATTCAACACCGCATCAATAGCTACTATTGGAGGCATATTAATAGGTCCTGGAGGTAAACCTTTATAACGATACGTGTTGTAAGGATTATCAATTGTAAGGTGTTTATTTAAAACACGACGGATAGTGAAATCATTGTTTGCAAATATCACTGTAGGATCTGCTTGTAATAGCATGCCTTTTTTCAACCTATTCAAATATAAGCCTGCAATCATTGGCATTTCATCTGTATGCAAGGCTTCGCCACGTACGATAGATGCTAGAATAGACACTTCAATAGGAGAAAGGTTTTGTTGTTTAGCCCTCTCAACACGCTCTGCCGTCCAGAATTTTTT
>JAZQRD010000032.1:0-61011 GCA_045629405.1 Sphingobacterium sp.
TAATAGCAATACGTCATATTTCTTTTCAAGTTCGCCTCTGTCAATATCTTGAGCAAATACTACTTCAAATTGATAATTGAAGTTTTCTAATAAATACCTCAACCAACCAGATGGCATACTACCTCCGTATGTATCCCAAAGTGCTATTCGAGTAGGTTTGATTGCTAAGTTACGTCTATTCAATTTATCTACAGCTTCTAAAGGTAATCCTGAGTTAGTTAAGATTTCCTTTGCCGCTTTATTATTTTCTAAGATAAAATTACCATTTTCATCTCTATAAATAGCTTGTTTGGCTTGTAGTAGTTGGTTTACAAATTTGAAAGTTTCATTTTCTGATACTTGCACGCTAATGTAACGAGAGTTAGGGATGGTAGAAGTAATTGTCGGCATGACTTCACCATATGGCAATTCTTTAAAAGGACCTGTAAAGTCTTCCATCACTCTATCAAAATTAATATGCATAATGTAGGCTAATGTCCATCCTGCAGCATCATACGGTGGAATAGGAGGGCCTCCTGGATATTCAAAGTCATTCGGATGATCTTGTGGTTCGAACATATCTAAGATATGCGGTCTGAAAGCTTGATTTGTTTTAATAATATATGAGTTCGCTGGATAGTTCTTTGCATTAACACTAAATTCTTCAGTAGCTTGATGAATTTTTATACCGTTAGCAGACAATGCATTCAAAAAGCGAATAGTTGTTTTAGGATTAATTTCATTTGCAGGTATGATATATCCACGAGCATCCTTGTGTGCATGATTCTCAAACAGACTATTCATAAATTCCTTTGGCATATTTCTTTGGTTTGCCAACGCATTATTTTCACGTTTTGCCTTACTGTATGCACTATCTATGATCGCAATCTTGCTTGGCGATAGAGCCCAAGTATCCTTACTTCCTTTTTCTATAGAATTTCTTCCCATGCGGTATATGTTGTACAGCACTTCATTTTTATATTTTGCTGCATGCGTCATCACAGCATAGTTTAACGAGGTTGAATAATCAATAGATTGTCTGAAATGCCAAGTCTGCGGTAATACAGGATTATGAGTATTGCTATTCGGAATAAGGCGTGATGTAACCAAAGGAATCTCAAATGGATTTGGCCCACCAATAATTTCTGTTAATAATCCAACCATATTGTGGAAGTATGTCGTCGTACGCAAGCCTCCATTATACCATGTAGAGAATACTGATCCACCACGTTGAGTGTATCCAGGTTTATTTTCTGAATTTAATCTATTAGACATTGCTGCTCCAAGAGCCTCAATACCTGTAATCAACAAGGGGTCAAATACATAGTTAAAAGGATCACGGTAGGGAGCGCCAGCCACCACAGCACCAGCTGGAGCCGTTTGGTGATGATTATACATGATTTGCGGATTCCATTCAATAAATAACTGTCTCGCAATATTTTGAGATTCTTTCAGATTCAACATGAAAAAGTCGCGATTATTATCATGTCCAGCGTACTTCTGATAGAGTACAGGGAGATATGATAACGATCTCTTTGAGGGATCAGATTCTCGCATATACCAATTGGTAACTATATCTTGGCCGTCAGGATTAGCGTGCGTTAACAAGACTATTGTATTATCTAAGATAGTCTTTGTCTCATCATCATTCTTATGGGCCAATTGATAGGCTATTTCAATCAATTGATGCATACCGACAGTTTCTGTAGCGTGTAGTCCACCATCAATCCATACAATAGCCTTACCTTCTTTACTAAGTTGTCTTGCTTCAGATTCCGAGAGCTCTGCACGTGCCATTTTTTGAGCGATCTCTTTATAGCGATCTAGGTTTTTGTGATTCTGCTCTGAAGTCACGATTAGCATGGGTTGGTCTTTACCTTCTTCAGTTTTGCCAATTACAGTGTATTTGATGCGAGCTGATTGCTGAGCTAATTTTTTGAAGTAAGCGTTGGTATTAGTAAAGTCAGCTAAATGATAATCATCACCAATATTAAAACCAAAATGTTCCTTTGGTGTGGTGATTTGTGCACTGATTGGCTGATTCAAAAGGAAAAAACACATCAAAGCAGATGCGTAGAATGTTTTTTTCATAATAAGAGGTTAGTTTATAGCCTAAAAATAACCATTGTTCAGTTGAATCGCAATATGTTTAAGTAATATTTGCTTTTAATCAAACCACTTATAAAGACAGATATATTGGTAGGGTAGATATAGACGTAATAAACTGTACTTTTTCATATGTGTTAAAGTTTATTTCAGAGATTAATTTATCGTAAATGCATCTTCAGCGATTTGACATACAATTATTAAATTAAGCGTTAAGCGACCGCTTACTATTTGAGATTTTTAAAATTTTGATGAAGACTCCCATGCTATTATGGCGATTTTTCGGATAGGATTCCATCTATAACCACCAGTAATCCCTGATGATTGAACTACTCTATGGCAAGGTATCAGAAATGCAATGTTATTACTTCCAATTGCTGTTCCAACAGCTCTTGAAGCTTTGTGATTACCTACAATTTTTGCTATATCACCGTAGCTGCACAATTTTCCATTAGGAATATTTAATAAAGCTTTCCAGACTTTTATTTGAAAAGGTGTCCCGTATAGATGTAATTTGATTGGAGCGATATGTGTTGTTTTTTTGTTAAATACCTTTAAAACTTCTCTGTGCATAGAGATTACTTTAGGGCTTAATTTAGCTCTGTAGAATTGTTTTTGTAAATGTTGAATTGCATCAGATTCATCATCAAGAAAAGATAGGTGGCAAATACCTTTGTTTGTTGAAGCGATCAATATTTGTCCAAATGGACTTTCATGTATGGAATAAAAAACTTCTAAATTGCTTCCACCTTCCTTGTATTCATAAGGTGACATCGCTTCTATCTCTACGAATTTTTTATGTAATCGAAGTACATGGTTATCATCTGAAAGACCAGCTTCATCTGCTGAAATTCGTTTGTAACACATGATGCTTTTAGCATGTATGCTTTGGATATATTGCAGAAATTGTTTTGGTGTAATATCACCCCATTCGCGAACTATACGTTCAAAGTCCAGATCACTAACTTGCATATGATTAGCAATCATCGCTAAGGATGGTAGATGTTTTTTATTTTCAGTAATGTATGTTATCGCTCTAGCTATATGTACATAATTGGAGCTATTCATTTGATCAACCATATTTATCATTAAATTTTAGGAGTAATATCCAAATTTTGTAATACATTCTGCTTATAAAAGCAAACATCTAATTACAACAGGTAATTAGATGTTCATTCAGTATTAATTTAGATATTCTATATGCGTGGCTCCATGCGTACTAGATATTGATCATTATCATCTTCAAATAGAACTTGTACGACCCAATTTTCTTCGTGAGCTATTTTAATTAATGTTTCCTGATCAAGATATAACCATGTGAATGGTTCTCCTTTTATCCCTTTGAACTCATATTGGTAACCTATTTCACCAAAATAATAATCGGGACGATTTATACGATACTCATCATAGAGGTAAGAAATATCTGAACTATCAAAGATCAGCTGTCCTCGTTCTGATATTAATGTTTTGGCATGTCGCAAAAGATTTTTAAATCCTTCCAATGTCTGTGCTAATCCAATGCCATTCATTAAAAATAGAAGGGTATCGAATTTGACGTCCTTCAGGTTAAAAAAATCATCCTGAATAACTTGAGCGACACCACGTTGTTGCATGATATTGCAGGCTGTTTCAGATATCTCTAAAGCAGTCACGTCAAAGTTTCTTTCCTGAAGGTACAGAGCATGAGATCCAACACCAGCACCTACATCCAATACTTTACCATCACATAGCGAAAGTGCTATAAATTCTAATTCTGGTAAATCATCTTCGGTCCTATAGAAGACTTCTATAGGCATTTCTTCTATATCTCCATATGTACTATGAAGTAATAAAGGAGAAGATAATTCATTATTCACGTGAAACTCATGTAGAGCCTCACCATATACATCTCTATGCATTTTCGTCTATTTGTAAATATTTTATAGCCATCGCTATTTCTGCTGGATCCCCCGTGTGCTTAAATGCTTCGTCTGATAATTTAATGACTGGAGTCCATTCTCCATCTTCAGGTAGTGTTTCGACCATTTTCAAAACGATGTTCATACGTTTTAATCCTACATCATTAGTAAAGTCGGTGCCAATACCAAAAGATGTACCTATTTTCCCTTTACAGAATGTGTTTATTTTTTCAACTTTATCGTAATCTAATCCATCTGAGAATATAATTGTTTTCGAAAGTGGATCTATGCCTTTGCTGATGTAGTGGTTGATTGTTTTCTGTGCAAATTCTATTGCATCACCAGAATCGTGTCGTACCCCGTCAAAAAGCTTTGCTAATTTCTTGTCGAATTGTTTGAAAAATGAATCTGTTGTATAGGTATCAGATAATGCTATACCTAAATCTCCACGATAGACATTAGACCAATTTTCTAATCCTAATAAATTAGCCATTTTGTATCCGTACTTAGCTGCATGAAACATAAACCATTCGTGGGCATGCGTCCCTATAGGTTTGGTTGCGTACTTCATAGCTAAATAGACATTGCTTGTTCCAATGAACGTATGACTATTATGCTCTTTTAAAGTTTTGATAACTAAATCATGCACATAAAAGGAATGTCGACGACGTGTGCCAAAGTCAGCGATGGTAATGTTTAATTTGTCGTACTTCTCCATTTTATCCTTCACAATATCCATCACTTCCTGGTCAAGCATACGCTTAGGTTCTGTCATTTCATAATATAATTCACATATTAACGACATAATAGGGACTTCCCACAAAATGGTGCGGTACCAATATCCTTCAATTTCAACATGCAAATCACCACCATTTTGAGTGATAGTTACTTCCTCCGGATCATAGCGATATCCTTGCAAAAAGTCAAAATATGTAGGATCTATATATGGACATGTATCCATGAAGAATTTCTTTTCTTCTTTAGTGATTTTTAATTTCGATAGATCATTAATCGCATCACGCAATCTTTCCGCAAAACCATCAGGATAGGTATGTTTGCCACGATTAATGAATTTATATTTAGCTTTTGCTTTTGGAAACAATTTTATCACCGCATATTGCATGGTGAACTTATAGAAGTCATTGTCAAGTATAGAAATAAGATTCGCCATAAGCCTAGATGAGGTGTGTGAATATGTTTGTATTACTACGTATTTGTTAAAATTACTATGTGAAATTACTTAAAATATAAAAAAAAAGCGAGTATAATTTTCTTATACCCGCTAAACTAAATATTTAGAATAATAAACTATCTTCTGCTACGCTCTGAATTTCCTTCTTGGCTGCCTCTAGAACTAGCAGTTGTACTAGACCTATTCGTCGCTGGAGCAGTACTACGACTCATAGAAGAGCTACTAGCTGAGCTTTCTCTTCTTGCCGAAGGGGCTGTTGTAGTAGGTTGTGAACGCTGAGGTTGTTGAACCTGTGTAGGACGTTGCGTGGTAGCTTCACGTTGACGCGTCTGTGGTTGATTAGACTCTAAACGCTGTGCAGTACCTCTGCTCTGTCTATCTACTTGAGGTTGTTTAACTGTTTCATTTCTTGTAGAATTATTACTTTCTGTAGTCGTAGTGCGTGATATATTCGTTCTAGTGGAATTTATCGAACTATTACGATCTACATTAGTAGATGTTCGATTTGTTGTATTCGTTTGACGCTCTTTAATCGTAGTATTGCCATTTCTATCGATATGCAATTCACGCTGAGGTCTATTAATATCTGTGTTATTTCTCTCTACAGGAGTTGTATTTACACGATTTGTGTTGTTAGCTTCTGTACGACGTGTAGTGGCATTCTCTATAATACGTCCATCGCTATCCCTTGTGATGCGTGATGGTTTGGTATTATTACTATTATTCGGTCTGAAAATAGAAACAGCATTTCTATCCACTCGCGTAGCTGAAGGACGATCTGAAACTTGAATTTTACGAACTTCAACTCTGCGACCTAGACTACGTTCTATCTCGCTTCGCGATGGTCCTCCATAGTAACGATTATTGTTAACAATATATGTGTTATTTATGATCGTAGTATTGTTATATATGTTTGTTCTACCAAAGTTTGAATATCTATTATTAGTAGAATATAGATGGCGTATAGGTGCGAATACCCATGCTGATACCGGTATGTTTATAGAGATGTGTATTCCTCCTGGCATCATTGGTGCCCATCCATAGTAACCATTGCCAGCGCGCCAGTCTACCCACGCTGGTCCCCACTCGTAACCTGGTATCCAACCCCATCCACGATGGCTATTATGTACCCAACGTCCATAATGAAATGTTGCCCAGCCCCAAGAATAATTAGATACCCATGTGTTACCATACTCTGTCATTGTCCAATATCCATTCGTACTATATGGTCTAAAATTACGCCCAACATTAGGATACCAGATGTCACCATAAGTACGGTCATAATCCCAATGGCCATATGGAGCTAATTCGTAATAAAACATATCAAACGAGACCTCATTGCCGTAGTATTCTTGATTATCATAATATCCTTGAGCTTTGACCTCATTAACAGGAAGCACACTGGAAATAGCAATAAATGCTGCCGATAGGTATAGAGAGAGTTTCCAGTTTTTCATAGTATATATGTTTAAAGTTTTAATCTAATTTGTTGTTATGTTATTATGACCGAACAATAGGGCAAATGGTTTAATTTAGATGTATTGCTGATTTTATATTTAGCAACTCATTATCGTTAAGTAAGGGAAGGTAGGGTCGTTATCATTAGTGTATTATTTTTGTGAAACAATTTTATTATAAATGATATTACTATGTCGTATATTCTTTTAAAAGACGAGGCTATACTTATAAATTTTGTACATTTGCCGAGATTTAAATTAATCAATTTTTGTATTTGATATACTTCATTAAATATTAATGGGAAGGAAAATAAATAATTTACTCCTAGAATTAGCACGTCTTCATCGCTTTATGATGCGGTTTCTTCGTGAAGTCTTTAATCCACCATTCGAATTCAAGGAAATCATTCGACAATGTTATGAAATCGGTTGGAAATCTTTTCCATTGATCTCATTGACAGGTTTTATTGTTGGTTTCGTATTTACAAAACAGTCTAGACCTTCTCTTGAAGATTTTGGAGCAACTTCTTGGTTACCTGCTTTGATCACAATAGCTATTGTACGCTCTTTAGCGCCATTAGTGACAGCACTTATTGCTTCAGGTAAGGTAGGGTCACAGATTGGAGCCGAGCTTAGTTCTATGAACGTTACAGAGCAGATTGATGCTATGGAAGTATCCGGAACAAATCCCTTCAAATTCTTAATCGTGTCGCGTGTCGTAGCAACGACAATTATGATTCCGATACTTTGTTTCTATGTTGCAGGGATAGGTTTATTAGGGGGATTTCTAAGTATTATATCGAAAGATGACTTGAGTATGTTAAGTTTTTTTACGCAGGTATTTGAATCCATTCAATTGATAGACATATTTGCCATGGTATTTCGCGCAGTTATATTTGGATTCACAATAGGATTCGCTAGTTGCTACGTAGGATATAACTCGTCTAAAGGAACTGAAGGTGTAGGTAAGGCCGCTAATAGCGCTGTGGTAGCGTCGATGTTTATTGTATTTATAGAAGAGTTGCTAATAGTTCAAATTTTGGGCTTTATCACTCCATTAATTTCGTAAAAATGGAAAAGGCAAAAGCAAATATAAATTATAACGATGCAGTTATCCATGTAGATAATGTGAATAAGTCATTTGGTAGTCGCCAGATTTTACGCAATGTAGATCTCAAATTATTTAATGGTGAAAATTTAGTAGTTCTAGGGCGTTCAGGTACAGGTAAATCGGTCTTAATTAAGTTGATATCAGGTTTACTAACTCCCGATTCGGGTGAGATCAATGTACTAGGTCATTCTATTAATGGTATGAAAGAGAAAGATCTTATGCAGCTTCGACTGCGCATCGGCTTTTCTTTTCAGAATAGTGCATTGTACGATAGTATGACTGTTCGCGAGAACTTGGAATTTCCATTGGTACGCAATAAACGTAATCTTTCACGATCGGAAATAGATAAAGAAGTCGAAGAAGTGTTGGATGGAGTAGGCTTATCAAGCGCTATCAATCAGATGCCTTCAGAGTTATCTGGTGGTCAAAAAAAACGTATTGGTATTGCTAGAACGTTAATATTGAAGCCTGATATCATGATGTATGATGAACCCACGGCTGGTCTAGATCCGATTACTTGTCTTGATATTAATACGTTAATTAATGATGTACAGGAGCGATATAAAACTTCATCGATCATTATTACGCACGATTTAGCTTGTGCGAAGATGGTAGCTGATCGTATGGTTATGTTGTTGGATGGAAGATTCGAAAGGCAAGGTACTTTTGATGAGATTTTTGATACCGATGACGAGCGTGTAAGACCTTTTTATGATTACAATTTTATAGTATAATATATTTATAAGAATGAATACAGGAGAAAATAAGAGATCCATTATAGTTGGACTTTTTGTACTAATAGGTTTAATTATTTTGGTTGCAGGTATTCTGGTAATGGGTACTCAGCAAAATAAGTTCAGCAAAAATTTAAAAGTTACGACATACTTTCATGATGTTAAGGGTCTCAAAGTAGGTAATAATGTTTGGTTTTCAGGTGTTAAAGTCGGTATTATAAAGGAAGTATCATTCGAAAGTGTGGAGAATGTGAAAGTCATTATGAATATAGATGCGACCAATAGTCAATTTATCCGTAAGGATGTTTTAGCTACTCTAGGGTCAGATGGACTTATTGGAAATTCTATCATTAGCCTTGTAGGTGGTTCAGCCAATAGCCCTCAGATTCAAGATGGAGATGTTATTAAAGCGGGACCAAGTGGAGGGATGGAGCAAATGATTGGCTTGTTGCAAGATAATGGAGCAAATCTTACCGTGATAACTGAAAATTTCGCAAAACTATCTCAACAGCTTGTAGACGGTAAAGGTACAGTTGGTGCTTTGATGACAGACGAAAATATTGCCAATGACCTTCGTACTGCTGTCTCTTCGATGAGTAAAGTTATGAATGATGCTAATTTAGCAGTAGGTAATCTTACTGCATTATCACAAAAGCTAAATAGTGATCAAGGTTTAATACATGATTTGACAACGGACAAAGAAGTTTTTGCGTCGTTAAGAGAATCTGCAGCACAACTTCAAGGTGTCACGCAAACAGCTAGTGCTTTGATGGAGAATCTTAATACGACTTCTGCACGTCTTAATGATCCTAATAATGCTGTCGGTGTACTAACGAATGATCCAAAGGCTGGCGAAGAAATTCGTCAGATATTGAAAAATTTAAATACTAGTACAGAAAAACTAGATCAAAATATGGAGGCTTTGCAAAGCAACTTTTTACTAAGAGGGTTCTTTAAAAAGAAACAAAAAGAAGCAGCTAAAGTTGCAGAAAATTCCGATAATCAGTAATTAAAGAAGAGTAATACGAGTAATAAAATGGAACAAATTACTGATAAGGATGTCTTATTCGAGGACAATCATCTTATAGCAATAAATAAACGAGGTGGTGATATCGTACAAGTCGATGATTCAGGAGACAAGTCACTTGAAGAAATGGTTTGCGATTATTTGACTGTAAAATACAATAAACCGAATAAAGCTTTTATCGGTGTAATACACCGCTTAGATAGACCTGTGAGTGGCATGATCTTGATGGCTAAGACGAGTAAAGGTCTTGACCGAATGAATAGAGCTTTTCATGATCGTAAAGTTTCTAAATCATACCTAGCTGTAGTCAAAGAAAAACCTGCTCGTATGTCAGGTAAATTAACGAATTATCTATTGCGTGATCGCAAGAAAATGATAACCAAAGCATATGATCGTGAAGTTAAAAATGGTACATATGCTGAACTTGATTACGAAGTTATTGGTCATCTTGATGGATTTTATTTATTGAAGGTTACACCACTTACGGGACGTACACATCAGATACGTTGCCAATTAGCTTATATGGGTTGTCCGATTGTTGGTGACAATAAGTATGGTTATCCACGTGGATCTACTCGTCGTACGATATGCCTGCACTCGAGATCTTTGACTTTTGAGCATCCTGTAAAAGAGGAAGAAATGTGTATTGAAGCTCCTTTGCCTATTGACGGATTTTGGGAAAAGTTCAACGTGCTTTTACATAAATAATATATTACACTCTATTGATATTTTAATCGTTACATTTGTGTTATGCAATATTTAAAATCATTTATAGTAGGATTAAGCCTAGTTTTTGCTATTATCATTAGTCAGCCTACAGATGTTGTTGGACAGTGTGCAATGTGTTCGCTTAATGCGGAAAATAGTACTCAGAATGGTAATGAACAAGGCAAAGGTTTGAATGATGGCATTCTTTTTTTATTAGCTATGCCATTTTTGATTGGTGGAGGTGTAGCTATTTTGTGGTACAAAAAATTTAGAACGAAAGAAGAGAAAGAAGTTCCAATTTTCTAATCGTTTAGCGAATATTGTGTTAGCAATATCGTCATAAAAGAACACCGTAAGTATTAAATGTGAACGAATCATATTTTAATAATTACGGTGTTTTGATTTGTATGGTATAATAGATAATTTCTATTATTTGTTTAAATATTGCATCACGCTATCAAAAATAAATGCTTTCTCTGCATGATGAGACCCAATATAGCTCTGTAGCAGTGCCACTTCACGGCTTTGTATTTCGATAACTTGTTGTTCAGTAGATACTATAATTTGTACGCAATACGTATGCCCTTCGTGTGGATTATTTAGCATCTTTAAAAATTTGGATTCAAGTGGAAGATTATTAATCCATTCATTCTTTACCCAATCAATTAGCGCATCATGGCTATTGTCTTCGACGATAATAGAGATATTATATAAATACATGGTACAAAGGTACAAAAATGCATTTGGAAGCTGTAAAAATAAGGTTGCAATAGTAGAAAATTAGTTTAAAATTATAATATTTGGAATTGGTGATATAGTGATAATTAATGAAAGTGTTTTTATATAAATGGTTTGTTTGGGTTACCTTCGTAGTTCTTTTAGTAGGTTGTAATCAAGAATTGCCTACTAGCAGGATTAATGTGCAGGATTTTTTTGGTAAACCAGATCGATCAAGTTTCAAGGTGTCGCCAGATGGTAGCCATATAGCTTATATAGGTATCGAAGATCATTGTCGAAATATTTTCATACTTAATATCAATAATCCGGATTCATCCAAGCAGCTGACTCAAGAAAAGGATATGAATGTGCAATATTTTTTCTGGGCAACTCAAGATAGCATTGTATATGTCAATAGCCATTCTTCTCAAGATAGTCTGCGTTTATTCACAATAGATATACATTCGGAAAAATCAAATCATCTTATAGCACCAACTAAGCGAAACCTTCGTTGGGTGACCCCTACTTATGCATATAACGGAGAGTTGTTAGCGCAGATGAATCAAAGGGATTCTACTATCTTTGATCTCTATCGTATTCCATTGAATGGATCAGGTGCTAGACTAGTGGAAACTAACACAGGTAACATTACTAATTGGATGAGATCACCTGATGGAAAAGTACGTGTAGCGCTATCTAACGATAGTGTGGAGTCTATTCTTTGGTATCGAGCAGAGGAGTATATGCCATATTCTAATATTGTGCAGACAGATTATGGAACTTCCATATATCCATTTGGAGCTATAGGAGATAGTAAGAATAGAGTATTTGCATTGTCTAATCGTGGACGTGATAAGCAAGCTATTGTTAAATTGGATTTACAGACTGGTGATGAAGAAGTTATTACGCATGATCCAAATGCTGATCTTAATTTTGAAGGTTATCACGCTGTGAAAAAGGATTTAATATTTAGTACATCGTATAGTTCAAAAAAGATTACTAAAATTCATGATGATAAACTTGCAGCGTTATACAAGAAAATTTGTGATGAGTTTGTCGGGAAGAATGTAGATATTATAGACGTCGATAGTTCTTTTCAGACATTAGTATTCAAGACATATACCGATGTTAATCCAGGTACGATTTATTACTATTCTGCCAAACAAGATAAGATAGTCGAATTGACTGCAATGAATCCATTGTTGGAAGGACATAATTTAGCGCCAATGGAAGAAATTTCTTTTTATTCGCGAGATGGTAAATTAATAAAGGGATATCTAACATATCCTGAAATTAAACAAGATAAGTACCCTGTGGTTGTTCTCGTACATGATGGACCCAATCGTCGCGATGTATGGGGATTCAATACCGAGGTCCAGTTCTTGGCTAGCCGAGGATTTGCTGTATTTCAAGTGAATTACCGTGGGTCAGTAGGATTTGGTAAGGAATTTTACACAGCTGGTTTCAAACAATGGGGAGGGGAGATCCAAAATGACATCAATGATGGCGTAGCATGGTTGATACATGAAGGAATCGCAGATAGAGACAGAATCGCTATAATGGGATCAGGATTTGGTGGATACTCTGCGTTATATGCAGCATGTTTTAATCCTACATTATATAAATGTGCTATATCTGCATCAGGCTATACAAACTTATTTACTTATTTTAAAGAAATACCCCCTAATTATCAACCTTATATTCAGTTATACTATCAAATAGTTGGCAACCCAATTAAGGAATATGAATTGTTTAAAGCAATCTCACCATTATTCCACGCAGAAAAAGTGCGTATGCCTATTCTCTTGTTTCATGGTGGTAAAGACCAACATAATAGTCTGACGGATGTGCGCCAATTTGTTCAAAAAGTAAGAAACAATAATGTACCTATTTCTTATATCTACAAGGAAGAAGAAGGTAAACGCTTTCGTAAAGACGAAAACGTTATTGAATATTATAATCAAATAGAGAGATTCCTTAAAGAGCAATTACACTAATGAATAAGGTAGATATTCGGTACCGCAAAAATCTAGGTCTTTTAATAGCATTCTTAGTTTTTGTGACAGTTTTATTCGTTATCGCTGCATTCTTCGCACGAACGATTACGAGGAATTTTGTAGAGACTGAATTTAATAATCGTAAAGTAGAAGTATTCGATGCTTCCATACAACCTTTCAATGAATTCTTTAATGATAAAATTCCTGAAATTTCATTTTATCAAGGTTATCTAGACTCTGTACAGGCTTCTGAATATTCTAATACTATTCTGAGAAAATATCCATTTGTAGAGGAAGTAAATTTTTTCGATATTCAAATCGCTAATAAGGATTCACTTAGTAAAGGAGTACGATTTAATAACCTGGGTATATTTCCTAAAGCAATCTATAATTTTACATTAAATAATAATTATAAATTAATCGGTAAGCATCAGGATGATATAAGCTTCAAAACTTATGCTGATGAATTTAATAATATGATCTTGAAGCTTGCTAGTTTTTTGGATAGAACTTCAGATTCAACAGTGATCGCTGAGTCTGAAATTTATAAAGTATTCTATTCGCTCCAACCAGGTAAAATTTCGTATTTGAATATTCCACGTATGTCTGATATCATGGCATACAAAAGTATCATGCGAAATCCTAATCTGAAGGCTACAACTTATGAGCAGGATTTATTTATATTCAAGATAGAACCAAGCAAGATTATTATTAAGAATACATTTGAAAATCTATATGAACATATTCACATAAAGCCGGTTGTGGATCCGTTTATTAGTGAAAATCACTTGTTCATGAGTACAGATCTACCCCTGCCAGGAGCTCTTTCAGATTATAAATTACAGTTTGAAAGTAGCAAGGAATTTATTCAGAAAGAAATAAATAAACGATTTTTGCCTGTAATGATAATTTTGCTAGTAATTTATCTTATATTGCTATTAATCGGATATTTGACATATCGAAATGTGTCTATCAATAGTAAGTTGTATCAATTGCAATATGACTTTATTAATAATTTGACACACGAATTCAAAACACCTGTAAGTGTAATTAAGATTGCAGGAAATAATATTCGTAGCGCTGAGAAGATCAGCGATCAAGAGCGAACAATGTACGGACGTATCTTGGACCAAGAAGCTGATAAATTAAACAACTTAATGAATAAGTTGCTGTCTTACGCTCAGATTGAGAATAAGTCTATAAAATTTCATGGTGAATATATAGCGCTAAACGAATTTTGTAGCCAAATATTTGAAGCTTCAAAAATTAAATATCCAGACATGAATATTGATTATGAAGTCAATACTACTAAAGAGATATTTGTTGATCCTGTATTACTATCAGCAGTATTTCAAAACATGGTAGATAATGCTTACAAATATTCTAGTCCAGGACGTAGGTCCTTGAAAGTATCAGTAGAACAGAATAAAAAAAATTTTGTTATTTTATTCAAGGATCAAGGAATTGGTATAGATAAAAAGGAATTTAATAGTATTTTTAAGAAATTTTACCGAGTAAAGAATCAATTTAACCAACAAGGGAGTATAGGATTAGGGCTTGCATTTTGTAAAGAGATAACGGAATTCATGGGTGGAGAAATCAAAATTGAAAGTCAATTGGGTGTTGGAACGATTTTTACAATAGTGTTTCCTATAGAAGTTAAAAAGGTATAAAGTATGGAGAAAGACATTACCATCGCTGTAATTGAAGATGATGAAAATCTTAGATTTTTAGTAAGTCATAGGTTGCAGACCGAACATTACACAGTGCTACAGTCTGGCAACGGAATCGAAGCTGAAAAATTAATTTTAGAAGCTCAGCCTGACATCGTATTGTTGGATTGGATGTTGCCGGGTAAAGAAGGTATTGATGTCTGTGAAAGTTTACGAAAAAATGGCTTTGAGAACATTATTATTATGATCACAGCCAAATCTCAAGACGTTGATAAAATTGACGCCTATAGTTATGGAGTAACAGATTATATCACTAAGCCTTTCAATATGGATGTGCTTGTTGCTATGATTGAAAATAAAGTACGATTCTTTGTACCTAAGAATCCAAATAAAGATGTACGTGTATTTGGTAAGACCGAACATCATCCACAGATTCATGCTTTGATTCGTGATGGTAAAAAAATAGAATTGACTATTCTAGAAAATAGAATTTTGCTCCATTTCTTACAAAATATGGGGCGAGAGATTACCCGTGAAGAACTTATGGAAGTTGTCTGGGGCTATAGTTCCAATGTCAACACACGGACACTCGATATGCATGTGGTAAGGCTTCGAAAAAAGATAGAAAACAATCCAGATAAGCCAACTTTTTTGCAGACAGTAAGGGGATTAGGATATAAATTTGTAGACGAAGAATAATTTGGATAATTAGATTATTAAGATTAACTTCGTCAGTATACAACAAGACCATTCTCCCTTCTATAGGGGAGAGTGGTCTTGTTTCTTTATTTTATAAAGTTTATAGTGTTAAATATTTAAGTTAAGTGAATAATTATGGCAGAAGTAACTTATTACACAGAAGAAGGCTTAGCTAAGCTGAAAGAAGAATTGCAATACTTGAAAACAGAAGGTAGATCAAAAATTGCAAATGCTATAGCTGAAGCTAGAGACAAAGGGGATTTATCAGAAAATGCTGAATACGACGCAGCTAAAGAAGCGCAAGGTCTACATGAAGCAAAAATTTCTAAATTAGAAAATGTATTAGCTAGCGCACGTTTAATTGATGAATCTAAATTGGATTTGTCCAAAGTACTTGCGTTATCTATTGTGAAAATTAAGAATAAGAAAAATGGTGCGGTGATGACCTATCAGTTAGTATCAGAAACTGAGGCAGATTTAAAATCTGGTAAGATTTCGGTGAAGTCGCCAATAGCACAAGGTTTATTAGGTAAGTCGGTAGGTGATATTGCAAATGTAACTGTGCCTGCAGGACAAATCGAATTTGAAATCTTAGAGATTTCAAGATAATATTTTAATAAGGTTATGAGCGGTATGCCATAACCGCTTATACTATACGATATGCTTTAGTAAGAGCGCTTTTTAGTACAAAAAGTGCTCTTTTTATTTTTAGTTATATATATCATAATGACCCACGTCTCATGGCTCTAATGTACCATTCCTTATAATCTTTTTACTATATTTGTTCGTTAATCAAATAAATACGTATATGTCTACAATTTTTTCAAAGATTATATCGGGAGATATACCCGCTTATAAAGTAGCAGAGAGTAATGATTATTTAGCATTTTTAGATATTTCACCATTGGCACCTGGTCATGTATTGGTGATTCCTAAAAGAGAGACGGATTATATCTTTGATATCAATGATGATGATTACATGGGTATGTGGGTATTTGCAAAAATTGTGGCACAAGGAATTAAGAATGTTATACCTTGTCGCAAAGTGGGGATAGCTGTAGTTGGTCTAGAAGTAGCGCATGCTCATATTCATTTAGTTCCACTAAATAATGTTAGTGATATGAATTTTGAAAAGCCGAAATTGACCTTACCTACAGAGGAAATGATCGAAATAGCGGATAAAATCCGTAATGCAATAGCTGAGCTAACTATCGCTTCTTAATTCTACATCCTTCAAAATAGTATAAAAATAGATCAGTATGCAGGATTTTTTAATGTCATTCCAACAGTTATTAGACGCTGAGTATTTATTAAGTCATGGAGGCTTTTATTTGGTCTGTCTAATCGTATTTGCAGAGACAGGATTATTTTTTGGTTTTTTCTTACCAGGTGATTACTTACTTTTCTTAGCAGGATTGTTTTGTGCACTCGAAAAGATTGATGTTTCCATTACCACTATGTTTTTCGGAATTTTAGGGTCTGGTATAGCCGGCAACTTCGCAGGATATTGGTTCGGCCACCGGGCTGGTCCCATGTTGTTCAAGCGGAAAGATTCTTTGATTTTTAAGAAGAAATATGTCGTAATGGCAGAAGAATTTTATCAAAAATACGGTGGAACAGCCTTAGTAATTGGTCGATTTGTTCCAATAATTCGTACTTTTGCACCGATATTCGCGGGAGTCGTTAAACTTGACTTCAAGAAATTCGTGTTTTATAATGTATTAGGAGCTCTTATCTGGGTTGGTGTACTTACATTATCTGGATATTATTTGGGTACAGCATTCCCGCAAATAATGGATTATATCGAATACATTATAGTGGGATTAATAGTTATTGCCTTCCTACCGATTATCATTGCACTTCTTAAAAGGTGGCTTAATAAGAATAAAGAAAATAAGACAAAATAAACAGTATATATATTAATGAGTACACAACATCCTTGGCATCAAGTATCTCCTGGAGAGGACTTGCCAAATTCAGTTAATGCTATTATAGAGATCCCTAATGGTTCAAAAGCAAAATACGAAATCGACAAAGAGAGTGGTTTAGTGAAATTGGACCGCGTATTATACTCTTCGGTTATGTATCCAGCGAACTATGGCTTTATTCCTCAGACGTATTGTGATGATAAAGATCCATTAGATGTATTGGTAATTAGTGCTGCTACTGTATATCCTATGACTTTGATCGAAGCTAAAGTTATCGGGGTAATGCACATGATTGATGGCGGAGAGCAAGATGATAAAATCATCGCTGTAGCTAAAAATGATATGTCAGTGAATTATGTAAATGATATCGCTGAGTTACCTCCACATACGATGAAAGAAATCGTTCAATTCTTCCAAGAGTACAAAGCACTTGAAGGAAAAAGCGTTATTATTGAAAAAGTGAGTGGCCGTGAAATTGCGCAGCAAATTGTCATGGATAGCATCGATTTGTATAACAACGAGATTAGAAATAAGTAACATTAAATGGCTCTAGATATTTTTTGGACGATTTTACTAGTTATTGCAAATGGCTTTTTTGTTGCAGCAGAATTTGCTATTGTAAAAGTAAGGGCTTCCCAGATCGAACTGCAAGTTAAGTCAGGAAGTCAAGCTGCTAAAATTGCAAAAAATATTACTGAAAATTTAGATAGATACCTAGCTGCGACACAGCTAGGTATTACTTTAGCCTCTCTTGGCCTCGGTTGGATAGGTGAAGAGGTGATGTCCGAAATAGTATTACGACTATTTACTTCGCTTCATATTGATATGAGTCTGAGCTGGGCAAAATGGGTAGGTTTTGCAATGGCTTTCGGAACGATTACCGTCCTACATGTAGTACTGGGAGAGTTAGCGCCTAAATCAATTGCTATCCAAAAACCTATAGCTACTACGCTAAAAATAGCACTACCATTACAATTATTTTATTGGTTATTACGTCCATTGATATTTGTTTTTAACGGTCTTGCTAATTTTTTGTTAAAAATCATTGGTATAGAACCGCATCCGAGCGAATCATCACATTCTTCTGAAGAATTACAATATTTATTGGATAAAGGTAAGGAATCAGGTGCTTTGAATATTTCCGAACATGAGTTGATCAAGAATGTTTTTGACTTCAACGAACGTTTGGCTAAAAATATTATGGTCCCACGTAATAAGATTATCGCTGTAGATGTCGAAGATGACACACAAGCGTTTATTAAGACGGTGACTGAAGAAGGATATTCGCGTATTCCGATTTATGATGATAACATAGATCAAATTATTGGAATAGTACATACCAAAGACTTGCTGCCGTTAGTTGCATCGAAGAAAGAAGTTGTGTTACGCGAAATAATGCGTAAACCGTATTTTATTCCTGAGACAAAGAAGATCAATGATTTGATGACTGAATTTCAACAAAAGCGTATTCAGATCGCTATTGTTTTAGATGAGTTCGGGGCGACTTCTGGTATGGTTACATTAGAAGATATTGTTGAAGAAATCGTTGGTGAGATCCAAGATGAATATGATGAGGAGACACCTGTAGTAGAGCAGATCTCTGACACCGAGTTCATGGTCTATGCTGGCGCTAATATTCATGATGCTAATGAATTCTTACCATTAGACCTGCCTGAAAGTTCAGATTATGATACAGTCGCAGGTTTAGTAAATGAGGCCTTTGAGAAGATACCAGACGTGGGAGATTCAATAGCCTATGATGGTTATATCTTTACTATCATGAAAAAGACACAACAAAATATTGAATACGTGAAACTAGATTTAGCCATATTTAATAAAGAGGAGGATTCGGAATAATGCAATTGTTTTATACACCTGAGATAGAAGCTCATCACCAGACTTTCATGCTTAGTGAAGAGGAGAGTAAACATGCCATTCGTGTTTTACGTCTTCAAGTGAAAGATATTATTCATCTTATAGATGGAAGAGGTGGTATCTATAAAACAGAGATATTAGATGCACATCCTAAGAGAACTACTTTAAGTGTGCTGTCTCATACAGGCAACTATGGAAAGTCATCTTATCACGTGCATATGGCAGTAGCCCCGACAAAAAATATAGACCGTATAGAATGGTTTCTAGAAAAGGCTACTGAAATTGGATTACAAGAATTTACACCGATTATTTGCGAACACTCAGAGCGTAAAGAAGTAAAGGTAGAGCGTCTTGAGAAAGTTGCTATTTCTGCGATGAAGCAATCGTTGAAAGCATATTTGCCTAAAATAAATCCTGCTCAAACTTTTTCGAAATTTATAGAATCTATTAAGGACAATACTGCCATTAAAGGTATGGCGCATTGTGTTGAAAATGCAGATAAGAAATTTATACTGCAAGATTTTCCAAAAAATAATAATTACATCTTACTTATAGGTCCCGAAGGAGATTTTTCTGAAAAAGAAATAAGCCAGGCATTGAATGCTGGCTTTATTCCTCTATCTCTTGGTGAGGCTAGGCTTCGTACAGAAACGGCCGCCTTGGCGACTGTTCTTGAAGTAGCCTTATTAAATCGCTAATTTACTATCTCAGCATTTATAATTTGAATTTCTGCATTACCTTTTAATGGTTCTGGGTTGAATACCATTTTGCCTTTAATCTTAATTGGTTCTTCAGAAAATTTAATAGCTCCTTTTTTCATAAATATTTCGACCATAGGTGGTATACCATTTGTACCACAAAACTGGCATTGTGCCAATGGTAGTACTGATAACATAAAGGTGCTATGATTGCGACCTGCAGTCAATGGAACCATATAACCTGGTAAGTCCACAATTTTCCCTTCTAAACGTTTTAGCTCAGATGGATAATGCGGTGTATAAATCTTTTTGTTACCCTGTGTGGTAACTTTATACATCATTTTGTCAATAGCTTCCCAAGTACCATTCATCATAGGTGTATGGTCAGGAATATTAAATTCTTCTTGATAGTTTCTAATTTGTGCTTGTGTAGCTATTGTGCAGAATATAAGCGTTATAGCAATAAATATTTGTTTCATTATTTTGATGATAATATTTTAGAAATAGTTGTTTGATAGGCTTTAATTGCCGGAATTAATGCTGCTAAAATTCCGATTACTATTGCTGCTAGTAGTATATATAACTCATTGTCATAAAGTTTAAATGCATCGATGAAATCAGCTGATTGACTTGTTTGATTGCCGATATAATATAATACGAGATGACCTATTATAAGACCTATAATTCCACCAATCAACGTAATAACCAACCCTTCAAGAATTATTAAAGTGAATAGTTTGAGTTTTGATGCACCCATTGTACGCATAATAGCCATATCATATTGTCGTTCCTTTAATGCGTTATATAGACTTATAAATACGCTAAGTGCTGCTATCACCATTATTATATAAGCAAGAATGCTAAGTGAATCGATTCCTACTCCTAATAGTGAAAAAATACGTGAGCTTTCTATTGCAGGTGAAGCTGCTTGCATTTCTGTCTCCTGATTGATTAAGCGTGGAATTACAGCTATAGCAGCAGGTGAGCTATATTTTACCAATAAGGCAGTGATCTCAACACCTTGATCTTTTAACATATTCTCACCAAGATTCTTTATAAAATCAGGTTGCGGCTTTTCAGTCACTAATTCTGTATTGTTGATTAGTGAATCCTCATTGGCCTGCGTTTGATCTAAGGTTTCATGCTTATGGTGCTCGTGATCATGATGATGTTCATGATCTGAATGATCGTGTTCATGGTTATTCTCTTTGTGATTATGATGTTCATGGTCATGATGGTCATGGTGATCATGATCTCCTTCATGGTGTAGGTGTTCGTGATTATGTTCTATACCATGTACATCCCAAACAGAAGATAAATTTGTCAAAATAAGATTATCTACGACAGAATTAGATTTTTCTAATATGCCGACTATTGTGAATGGGTGATCATCATGTTGGTGAGCGTCTTCAGATAATCCATGAGCACTGAATATCTGATCCCCAATTTTCAACTGATGCTTGCGTACTACTTCAGATCCCAATACCACTTGAAAAGACTCTTTCCAAATATTACCCTCATGCAGTTTCAACTCGTACATTTCTAAAAATGTATGATCTGTACCTATGATGCGATGACCTTTATAATTGTCTCCTAATGCAACAGGTGTGGATAAATGTATTAATGGATTGTCAGCAATTTTGGCCGCTTCAGCAAGTGGAATATTACCTGTTGGATTATCAACATGATAAAGGGTACTCAATATTAGTTGCATTGGACTTCCTTTAGCGCCGATAACTAAATCCACATTTTTGCTGTTATTTGCTAATTGTTTTTCAAATGTATCACCCGTAATATAGATAACAATAAGTATAGCTACACCAAATGATGTTAACAGGACACTTAGTAAAGTCGAACCTAGTTGTTGGGTAATATTTCTCCAAACAAGTTTTAAAATATTCATACGTTTCTGTTATACTAAAGTTGATAGGTGTTTGAAAAATGATCTTTGATACGTTTGTCGTGTGTCGATATTAATAATGTAGCTTGATAAAGACTAGCTGTCTCTATTAATAGTTCAAGTACATGCTGTGTATTTCTATCGTCTAATGAAGCGGTCGGCTCATCTGCTAAAAGCAATTGAGGCTTATTTATTACAGCTCTAGCTATAGCTACACGTTGTAGTTGTCCACGGCTTAACTCTCGCGGTAAGCTATTGGATTTATCCTGAAGTTGAAGTTTTTCGAGTATAGAAAATATCTCTTCTTTATGGATAGGTTTCTTAGCTAGATATTGTGCTAGTTGGATATTTTCAATGATGTTTAAGTTTTTTAATAAATGAGCATCTTGAAATATAAATCCTAAATGAGCTGCTCTAAATGAATCTAGTGAAGATTCGTTTAGACTATACAAATCTTGATCATTTATAAATACTTTACCCGTAGTTGGTGTACTCAATCCGCACAATAAATGAAGTAGCGTAGTCTTTCCCGTACCCGAGTCGCCTAATAAAAGTGTATGCTGCCCTTTTGCAATGTGTATATCCTTAAAGTTAAGTATATGGTTTGCATTGGGATACTGAAACGTTAAGTCTTTTGAATATAATATAGAAGTTGACATTTAATTACAGTTTGACAAATGTGAATGCAATTTAATCAAACTAAATGGATTAGCCTAATAGGACTCTTTTATCATCACTAAATTGATACACGCTTATGTTAACAGTTTATATTAAGTTCACACAATGCTAATGCTATCATAATACATGTTTAACACGTAGCTAATATTATGTTGATAAAATTGCAACATAATATTAACATTATAATGAAGCATTTCAAAACCTGTATTTTCACATTAGCAGCATTAACGTGTACAACATTAGTCTTTGCACAAAGTACACCTAAAGGTATCAAAGGAAAGATTATCGATATGGATTCTTCACTGCCTCTTGCGGGGGTTAGTATTGTAACCTTAGATCAAGGATTACGAACCATAAGTGATGAAAATGGTGAATTCAAATTGCCTATTTCCAAAACGGGATCGTATAAATTGATTAGTAACTATATGGGGTATCAGCGTGATACTACTGTTGTGAACTATGTAAATAGTGATTGGCAAGATATAAGTATTGCTTTAGTTAATGAAGCTTCTTCACTAGCAGAAGTAGTTGTAACACGTAAGCGAATCGCTCATTCGGAATTGGCTTTGTTAGATGAACGTAAGAGTTCTTCTTTAGTAGTAGAGAAAATTGGTACGCAAGAATTATCTCGTAAAGGTGTAGGGGATGTAGCTGCGGCGATTACCAAATTATCTGGTACATCTAAACAAGAAGGCTCTTCACAGATATTTGTTCGTGGTCTTGGAGATCGATATATTTCGACAACATTAAATGGATTGCCTATACCATCTCAAGATCCAAACTTTAAAAATATTGATCTTTCCATATTCGGTACCGAGGTAGTTAGTGCAGTCGGTGTAGAAAAAAATTATCAAGCCGGTCTAAGCGGAGATTTCGCAGGAGCTGGTATCGCTATTGCATCCAAGGTACATCAAGGTCAGCCATTATTAGAGGTTAGTATTGGTTCTTCACTGAACTCGAACGCTGTAGTTAAATTTTCAAATTTTCTATTGCCTGATGGGCCTAATTACTTCGGTATGTCAAATTCTTCCATACCTCAAAATGCACAAGGTTCATACCATTTTAAAAACAGTTGGAATGCACAATCAGTAAGTGCATTACCTTTGAACTTTGGTTTGCGAGCAGGTAATAGTTATACATTAGGTGGCAGTCACCGTCTTAGTGTATTTGCTAATGCAGGATTTACCAATAACTATGGATTTCGTGAAGGTATAAATGCCAATTTTGGTGCACAGGGTGATCCGTTGAAAAGCTTCGATCAAATACAGTACAATTACCAATCACAATGGAATGCGATGTTTAATGCTAATTATCAGATATCTGACCAACATCAGTTTTCTTATAATTTGATGTATATCCATTCGGGTAATCAATCTCATGATTCGTACAAGGGTTACATCAGAGATGCAGCCGAAGATAATAATGGTTTAGTTTTGCGCAATACATTTGCTCAAACTGGTTTATTGACTCAGCAATTATTAGGTAAGCATACCCTCACGGATAGGCTGCAAGTGGATTGGGGAATTGGATACAACCGAGTGAATGGTGATATGCCAGACCGTACGCAAGCGCAAATGCGTCAGTTAGCGAATGGTCAATATGAATTCATTCGTGTAAATGCTCCTGATAATCATCGTTATAATTATTTTCTAAAAGAAAATGAGTTAGCAGCTAATGTACAAGCTAAATACGCATTCGGAGATGATAACAAAGGATCATTCAATGTAGGGTATTCGGGTAAATGGAAAGATAGAAGTTTTGATGTAATGCAATTGAATTTTGATATTCAGGAAGCGTATCGTCATACTCCTGTAGATCCACAAAATATAGATCAATTTTTGGGTGCTGATGGATTTGGAAGTTTCTATGTGTTAAAAGGCTTTGCTGGGAATGCATTCCAATATTATAATGGAAATCAAAAAAGTCAATCTTTATTTACAAGTGTGGAATATCCATTGACCGAAAAACTAGTAGCTACAGCAGGTTTCCGATTCGAACATATTGATCAGTCTGTCGACTATTATAGTATTGAATTCCCTAAAGGAGAGAATACAATTAAAAAGAATGCTTTCCTACCAAGTTTAAATCTTAAGTATGCAGTAGATGCAAGACAGAATATTAGATTTAGTGCTAGTAAGACTTACACACTTCCTCAATTCAAAGAACGAGCGCGATTCCCTTATGAAGAGGTTACCCAAGTATTCGTAGGTAACCCATATCTATACGCATCAGACAATTATAATGTTGATTTGAAATGGGAAATGTTTCCTCAAAGTGGTGAGCTTCTGGCTGTGACAGCATTTGGAAAGTTAATAAAGAATCCAATAAATGAAATCATGATTGCGTCAGCTACCAATGATATTTCCTATGCCAATACAGGTGATAATGGTTATGTATATGGTATAGAAGTGGAAATGCGCAAGCACATTCTAGAGACAGCAAATAATGGCAAACTTAGCGTTGGCTTCAATGGTGCACTGATGAACACGCAACAAACATTGGATGCTACCAAAGTGACTACGGAGACTAATGGAATGGTGAATATTGACCCAACTCATCCTAAATCATCATTTACAGGAGCATCAGATTTTGTGATGAATGCAGATGTTTCTTATAACAAATCATATACTGCACAAAGAGATTTTACTGCTACTGTAATGTATAACTACTATAGTGACAAGTTATACGCTATTGGTACAGGCCAATTAGGAAATCGTGTGGATAAAGGATTAGGAACATTAGACTTTGTTTTGAAAACGAAATTAAATGCGAAGTTGAAGCTAGACTTAAGTGCTAAGAATATCTTAAATCCTGCTTTCGAGCGTTGGCAAGAGAATGTACAATCCGTGAAAGTATTCTCATATAAACGTGGTGTTAACTTTAACTTAGGTTTGACTTATCAATTATAACACAAGCATCATATTTAGTTAATAATAGGTTTATATCCTAAGCTCATATTTGTAGTATAAAATAAAACGATAACATTTATCAAAACAATCTTATGAAAAGATCATTTGTAAAGTACGCAGGATTTACAGCATTAGCTGTTGCACTGACTATGTCTTCATGTTCAGAAAGTGATGTTCAACCTAAAGATATAATCGAAGAAGTTGCTATAGATCGTCTTAATCTAAAAGGAACTATTAAATCAGGAGAAACAGTAACTTTAGATCAAGGAGCATACCGTTTGACAGGTCCTTTGATTGTAGAAAATGGAGGTAAATTAATTATCAAAGCTGGTGTAGAAGTAATAGCTACAGCGCTCAAAGATGGCGAAGAAATTCGCTATATAGCGACGGCGCAAGGTGGACAAATATTTGTTGAAGGTACTAAAAGTAATCCTGTAGTGATGACTGCAGAGGTGAAACAACAAAGTGCTTGGGGTGGACTTGTACTATGTGGTCGTGCACCAATCAATAAGGGTACAATGGCTTCAGCTGAGGTTTCTGGCTTATCTTATGGTGGAAATGTTGGAGACGATAATTCTGGATCGATAGAATATTTACGTATTGAATATTCAGGTTATGCGTATTCGTCAGATAAAGAATTCAATGGTTTATCAATGTTTGGTGTTGGTAACGGTACTAAAATACAATATGTTCAGGTACATGAAGGTTCAGATGATGGATTTGAATGGTTCGGCGGTACAGTGAACACGAAGTATTTAGTATCTACAGCTAATGAAGATGACCAATTTGACTGGACAGAAGGTTGGAATGGTAAAAATGAAAACTGGTTTGCTAAGGAAGCAACTGGAAAAGGTAACCGTGGTATTGAAGCAGATAATAACTCTAATGATCATTTAGCAGCTACGATCTCTAATCCAACAATTAAAAATTTAACATTAATCGGTCGCAATAGTGGTTCTGAAAATCAAGCATTGAAATTGCGTGTTGGAACTAAAGGTTCAATAGATAATGTTGTGTTAAGCAATTGGGGTGTAGGTTTAGATGTAGAGAGTGACGCTTCGATAGCTTCAATCGTTGATAAAACGTTACAAGTAATGAATGTAAAATTCGAAAATGTTGCTGTAAAAGCTAAAGGGAAAAAGAATGATGGTACTGCGGCTGATGTGGATGCTGTCTTTACAGAAAATACAGCAGCGACTGGTGCTGGTGCTGGAACGGCTACTCCAGATTGGGCTAAAGGCTGGACTGTAGGTTTATAAAAGTAGGTAAGTATATATAGAAGGGGATCGGAAGATCCCTTTTTTTGTTTTTATGTAGCATTTTATAAGATTACTTCGTTTTAGTAGGTATATAAAACCTTACTATGAAATTATTAGTACTTATAATATTAGGACTACTAACCATTGGATGTTCCAAAAATGAGGAATTACAAGTTAATTCCAGTATTATCGGTAAATGGAAATTATCTGAAGTTTACTCCGATCCTGGCGATGGATCTGGAACTTTTACTAAAGTTAATGGTGGCAAGATTTTGGAGTTTACAGTAGATGGTCAAGTATCATCAAATTCTAAATTGTGCTTCATGCACACCAATGGTGATTCGGAAGTTTCTTCTTATACTACATCTGAAGAGTCTGGGAATATGAGGAAATTAAAAATTGAAAAGTGTGGATATGAATTTTCCTATGAATTGAAAGGTAATCAATTGACATTATATTATCCTTGTATAGAAGGTTGTGGTGAAAGATTTGTACGTGTTGCCGATTAAGAGGGAATTATGTAAACATGTGTTGTCTTAGCGTACGAAATTAGCTATCTTTGTTCTAATGGATAATTTCATTGTCTCTGCCCGCAAATACCGCCCTGTTACCTTCGATTCAGTCGTAGGTCAGCTTCATATTACGAATACTTTAAAGAATGCAATTCAACATAATCAGTTAGCTCAAGCTTTCTTGTTTTGTGGTCCTCGTGGTGTTGGTAAGACGACGTGTGCGCGTATTTTAGCAAAGACTATTAATTGTGAGCATATATCGGATAGAGTAGAAGCTTGTGGCGAATGCGAGAGCTGTAAATCTTTCCAGCATGGAGCATCTTTTAGTATTCATGAACTTGATGCTGCTTCTAACAATTCTGTAGATGATATACGTAGTCTTATAGAACAAGTGCGTATACCGCCACAAACGGGAAAGTACAAGATTTATATCATTGATGAGGTTCATATGCTTTCTCAAGCAGCTTTTAATGCATTCCTTAAGACGTTAGAAGAACCACCATCATATGCCATATTTATTCTAGCGACCACAGAGAAACACAAAATCCTGCCAACCATACTTTCTCGTTGTCAAATTTTTGATTTCAACAGAATAAAAGTGGAAGATATGGCCAATCATTTGGCTAAGATTGCTGACAAAGAAGATATTAAATATGAAGTCGATGGCTTGCATATTATAGCTCAAAAGGCGGATGGTGGTTTGCGGGATGCTTTATCGATGTTTGATCAGATAGTATCTTTTTCGAATAGGCATATCACTTATCAGGCAACTATCGATAATCTCAACATCTTAGATTACGATTACTACTTCAAAGTAATGGATGCATTGGCTAGAGAAAATGCTGCTGAAGCGCTGTTAGTATTTGATACGATTTTGAATCGTGGTTTTGATGGTGCTCATTTTATAGCAGGATTATCTAATCATATTCGCAATTTATTAGTTACTAAGGAGCCTAAGACATTAATCTTATTAGATGTCAGTGAAATGATCAAAAAAAGATATGTAGAGCAATCTTCCATTTTAAGCTCAGGATTATTGCTTTCAGCGCTTAATATTGCTAATCAAGCGGAGGTTTCATATAAGACTAGTAAGAATCAACGCTTGCAAATTGAGTTGGCATTGTTGAAAATGTGCCATTTGTCATCAGCCATTAAATTGGGTGTAAATGGTGTTCCACAATCTTCAACAGATCAAAAAAAAAAACTTCCTGAATCGGTAAAAGCGCCTATATCATCACCTGTTTCCACTAATAGTGATGTTCCTAGTTCGAATACAATCACTTCAAAAATAGCCTTGCCAACAAACGAGGCATCGATACCTTCGTCACAAACAGTTCATCATAAGGCCCCTGAAGTAGTCACTGAGAAGAAAACATCTTCATCAGGTAAAGGTTGGGGGAGCATCAAATCTTCTGTTGCGGTACCAAGTTTAGATACCGTTTTAGAAGATCGAAAAGTAGAGGAAAATAACGAGAATAAACTTGTACAAGGTAATACATATCGTGAGGTTACTTTCAATTCGTTAATCGGAAAATGGAATCATATTGCCGAAGTAATGAAAAAAAGTAATCGTATCACTTTATATACATTGATGACAGCTAATGAGCCTCGTCTTAATGGTAATATCATTGAAATTGATGTAGAGAATGCGGTACAAAGCGAGCAAATGAAAGAAGGAAAGATTGATATTCTTAATTATTTGCGTCAAGAATTGCAAAATTTCTCATTAGATATTGAGACAAAACAAATAGAGCAAAGTGCGACTCGAAAACCGTATACTGCTCAAGAAAAATATCAAGTCATGGCAGCCAAAAATCCTGCTCTTGAAACATTGCGCAAAACCTTTAATTTGGGCTTGAGCTAATTCAAAATTACTTTTCGTATCTTTGTAAATCCTTATTGATTAAGGACAAATACAACATTATAATTATTTTATTAATACATATTTATGCAAAACAATTTCCAACGTCATGACCGCAACGAAAAAAGAGAAAGCAATCAAATGGTCTTTGGTATTCGTGCCGTTATTGAAGCGATAGATAGTGGAAAGGAGATTGAATCTCTATTTGTTCAACGAGGACTAAGTGGGAGTTTGTTTTTAGAGTTAAAATCATTACTTAAAGAACATAATATGTCTTTTCAACAAGTACCTGTTGAAAAGCTTAACCGTATTACACGTAAAAATCATCAAGGTGTTATTGGTGTTATTTCTCCAATCATCTACCAAAATATTGAAGAAATTCTTCCTGAAATTTACGAGAAAGGAGAGACACCTTTGTTATTGATGTTAGACGGAGTTACGGACGTTCGTAATATGGGTGCTATAGCTCGTACAGCTGAATGTGCTGGTGTACACGCTATCATTGTTCCTAAAAAAGGTTCAGCAGAGATCAATCCAGATGCTATCAAAACATCAGCTGGAGCTTTGTACAAAATTCCAGTATGTCGCCATGATTCATTAGGTAAGATTGGTAAATTCCTTATTGATTCAGGTGTTCAATTAGTAGTGAGTACAGAGAAGACTACAGATTCAGTTTATGATATCGATTATACTGTTCCGACCTGTATCATAATGGGAGCTGAAGATGTAGGTGTATCGGATGATTTAATTCGTATTTCTGATAAATTAGCAAAAATCCCTATGTTTGGTGAGATTGGTTCATTGAATGTATCGGTATCTGCAGGTGTAGTTATTTATGAAGCTATTCGTCAACGTGCAAATGTTTAAACTACAAAATATCTAATAATAAAAAAGGCTCCTAGGTAGGAGCCTTTTTTTATTTGCATATCATTCATTCTCACATCTATTCACCTGAATATATTTCAGTCAATATGCTGTATTTTATATTTATATTCTATAATTTTAGATATTTACATAATAATAACCTTTACTAGATTAATGAATAGCATAAAGAATATAGCCTTATTGGCATTGTCATGTTGTGTAGGAAACATAAATGCGCAAGAATCGCTCAAAATAGAACATTCCATATTAAAAGATTCTTCAAGTTTTTACTACGTTAACTTTAATCAATATACACAGCCGTTGAAGAATTTGCCAATTGGCGTATTTGATTCAGGTACGGGAGGTTTAACAGTACTTGATGCACTCGTTAATTTTGATCAATTCAATAATCAATCTAAAGACTCTGGGAAAGATGAAAAGCCTGATTTTGCTAGCGAAAAATTTGTTTATCTAGCAGATCAAGCCAATATGCCTTATGGCAATTATCACGCTACTAATAAAGATAATTTATTAAAAGAGCATATTATTAAAGACTTTCAATTCTTATTAGCAAACAAATATTACCCATCTGCTTTAGATAAAAATTCGCGCAATGATAAACAACAAGTGAAAGCAATTGTGATAGCTTGCAATACTGCTACAGCATATGGTTATGAAGAAGCGGCCAAGTTTGTAGATAAAACTGGTTTAAACATCCCGATAGTAGGTGTTATTAATGCTGCAGCACGTGGCACATTATCTTTCTTTGAAAAGAATGAATCGGGTAGTATAGGTGTGTTCGCTACTGTAGGTACAATATCTTCTGGAGGATATGAGCGTACACTTAAAGAGCAGATAAAAAATGGAAACTGGACCGGGAATATTCAAATTTTCAATCAAGGAGGTCATGGATTAGCAGAAGCTGTAGATGAGGAACCTGACTTTATTCAAACTCAAGCTTCGGTTATTCGGGATAATTATAGAGGACCATCATTGGCCAATACAGATCATCAGATAGATAGGGCACTTCTTCAAGTATATAATTTCAATTTTGCGGACAATAAGATGATTTGTGATTCCAAACAGGTAGACGACTGTACTATCATGCAACTGAATGATACCGAAAATTATGTTCGTTATCACTTGGTTTCCCTATTAGAAAAAATGCGTAAAGCTGAGGATGCACAACCATTAAAAGCACTTATTTTAGGGTGTACACATTATCCATATTTAGTCAAGGAAATTAATCTAACGTTGGAAGAATTACGTAATTACAAAGATCAGCATAATAAGTATATCTATAAGCATTTATTGGCTGATCATATTGAGATAGTAGATCCTTCGATATACGTTGCTCAAGAATTGTATGCTGCTCTGAAACAAAATAATCTGTTTGGAAATGGAAGTGATATGTGGAATCAATCAGAATTTTTTATCTCTGTTCCAAATACAGATAATTCGGACGTACTATTGGATGAAATTGGCAGATTTACCTATGACTATAAATACGGTAGGGAAGAAGGTAATATTCAAGAATATGTCAAAGTTGTACCATTTGATAAAACAAATGTATCTATGGAAACACTTCATAGACTAGAAAAGCTTGTACCTAATACTTTCAAGCTAATCAAAAATTTCTCTCGAAATAGCGATAAATTGGGTGCTACAAAACCTGAAAATAAAATATAGCGAATCATATAAAAAAGGCTTCCAATTTGGAAGCCTTTTTTTGTTAATACATTAGTAAGATGTGTATATATCTTGATATGGTTGTCTGTTCAATGCTATGATTTCTTTACGCTTCATCTTTAGTGTAGGTGTTAATTCTCCTGTTTCGATTGTGAACTCATTTGGTAGTATCGCAAATTTCTTAATTTGTTCCCATCTGCCGAATTGTTCATTTATACGTTCTATCTCCGCTGTTATTTTTTGTCTAACAATATCTGAAGTTAAAAATGTTGTCTTATCTTCTTGACATAAGGACGCGTGGGTATCATTCGCCCAATCTAAAAGATTTTTATATGCTGGAACTACGAATGCTGCTGGAAATTTCTGTCCATCACCAATGACCATAAATTGCTCGATAAAAGGTGACTCAATCATTTTAGACTCAATAGCTTGAGGTACTACATACTTACCGCCTGAAGTTTTGAACATCTCTTTTTTGCGATCAATTATTTTTAGAAATCTATTGTCAACCCAAGTGCCAATATCTCCAGTATAGAGCCAGCCGTCTTTTATGACTTCTTGAGTACCTACTTCATCCTTATAATAGCCCATCATAACATTGTCACCTCTTGTTAAGATTTCACCGTCTTCAGCAAGCTTTATTTCCAAATTTATGAGAGGTAGACCTACAGTACCGATCTTCATACCTCTTTTGAAGTCATTGACCGAAAGGCAAGGGCCTGCTTCTGTCAATCCATATCCTTCGTATATGGGTATCCCTGCTGCCATATATATGCGTACTAACTTCTCTTGCAGTGCTGCAGAACCTGTAGCTACACCTTTTATTTCTCCGCCAAGTGCATCTCTCCATTTCGAAAATATAAGTTTTCGAGCAATGGATAATTGCACATTATACCAAAAGCTTCTACCTTCTATACTATATTTGTTTCCAAGATTAAGTGCCCAAAAGAATAATTTACGTTTTATTCCAGTTAATGATTCTCCTGTTACCATGATTTTATCATAGACCTTTTCTAATACGCGTGGTACTGCAGAGAATATATGTGGTTTGACTTCTTTCATATCTGAACCAATCGTTTCAAGAGAATTGGCATAATATATAGTCAAGCCTTTGTACATGTATACATAGTGAAACAAGCGTTCGTATGCATGGCAAACCGGAAGAAAAGATAGCGCTCGGTCATAAGCAGTGACAGGAAAACTATATTCACTACTCATCATATCAGCTAATAAGTTTTTATGCGAAAGCATGACACCTTTGGGTTTGCCAGTGGTGCCTGATGTATAGATAAGTGTTGCTAGATCTTCATGCTTAACGTTATCTTTACGGGTTTTGAGTTCTTTATCCGTAATTATTTTGCCGGCTTGATGAATGAGTGTCCAATTGGGATATTTTGTTCCTTCATTTATAATGAACATTTGTTGAAGAGTAGGAATATCGCTTTTAAGATTATCGATTCGATCGTATAGATCAGCAGTACTGATAATAGCTAATTTTATTTCAGCATGGTTGAATATATAGGTGTAATCAGTATCTGCAATGTTGGGATACAATGCCACTACTACAGCACCAATTTGTTGAATTGCGAAGTCTATTAAGGACCATTCAATTCGATTTTCGCATACCAATCCTACTTTGTCTTGCGGCTGTACACCAAGGGAAATCAGACCTTTTGAAATTTCGTCAATTTTAGTTTTGAATGCTACATTTGAGAGTTTTATCCATGTATTATTTTCTTTGAAAGATAAAATAGAGGATGTTGGGTATGTTGCTTCCCTATAGTCAACTAGATCAAATATTCTTCTTGGTTCTTTGTTCATTCGCAATGTATTATATAAAAAATAAGGCTACCTAAAAAATTAGGTAGCCTTACAAAAATAAGTAATATTATTAAGATTAATATCTGCTTTTTGACTCGCGTTTCTTACCTGAGAAGTCACGGAATCCACCGCCGCTATTGCTGCGTTCTCTTCTGTCACCACCTCCTGAAGAACGACGATCACCACTGCGGCCTCTGCCACCACGGTCACCACCACGATCTCCACCTCTTGGACGACCACCACCAGATCTCTCTGAACGGCCTTCACCAGAAACTTCGATACGTACTTGACGTCCATTGAAGTCAATATCTTTGAAACCTTCGAATACTTTATTTACTTCTTCATCTTGAACTTCGAAGAAAGTAAATACACCTTTCAAGTCAATTTTACCAATTGATTTACCAGTAATATTCGCAGTATTACAAATGAAACCTAACATATCTCCGCGGCTGAACTCATCAACAGAACCTAAGTTCATGAATAAACGAGTATAACCTTTTGAGCTTTGACGTGGTCCACGCTCATCTCTGTCGCGTCTATCACCAGTGATGTCACGAGCTTCGATATTTAAATCTGCAGAGTTTTTGTAGTATTCTAAGAATCTGTTGAATTCTAATGAAGCAAATCTTTTTACGATATCTTCTTTAGATAAATCAGCGAAACCTTCCATAATGGCAGGCATAAATGCACTAATTTGATCTTCATTAACTTCAACATTGTTAACTTTGTTAATGATCGTTAATAATTGCTTCTCAACAACTGCAGCACCTTCAGGAACTTGCATACGAACGAAAGGTTTACCAATTACTTTCTCAAGTTGACGGATTTTACCTTGTTCTTTGATGTTGATTAAAGAAATCGAAATACCTGTTTTACCAGCACGAGCTGTACGGCCTGAACGGTGAGTATAGTTTTCAATTTCATCAGGTAGAGAGAAGTTAATAACGTGTGTTACATCATTAACATCGATACCACGAGCAGCTACGTCAGTTGCGATCAACATTTGTAAGCTACGATCACGGTAACGTTTCATTACCTTATCACGTTGTTGTTGGGATAAATCTCCGTGTAATGCATCTGCATTATAACCATCCTTGATTAATGCTTCAGCAATTTCTTGTGTTTCGATCTTAGTACGACAGAATACGATACCAAAGATATCAGGATTAGAATCCACGATACGTTTGAACGCAGCATACTTATCTCTAGCTTTCACTAAGAAATATTGGTGCTCAATGTTAGCATTACCTGTGTTCTTTGTACCTACTGTTAATTCAACAGGATCCGTCATGTATTTTTGAGCAATACGACGAACCTCTTTTGGCATAGTAGCTGAGAACAACCAAGTTTTCTTCTCCTCTGGAGTTTCAGATAAAATGTTGTTGATGTCTTCTTGGAAACCCATGTTTAACATTTCGTCCGCTTCATCTAATACAACATATTTTACTTTAGAAAAATCAATAGCATTTCTACCAATGATATCTAACATACGACCTGGCGTAGCAACTACAATCTGAACACCACGTCTAATTTGACGTAATTGGTCAGAGATATTTGCACCACCATATACAGCAACAACATGTACGTTGTCCATGTATTTAGCAAATTTTTCTAAATCTTTAGCGATTTGTAAACATAACTCACGAGTTGGACATAATACCAATGCTTGTGGATGTTTTTGAGAAAAGTCTAACTGTTCTAACAATGGAAGACCGAATGCCGCTGTCTTACCTGTGCCGGTTTGGGCTAATCCGACAAAATCGTCGCTACCAGTCAATAATACAGGAATGGCTTTTTCCTGTATTTCAGAAGGTTTCTCGAAACCTATTTCTGAGATGGCTTTAACAACTTCCTCACGGATTCCCAGTTCTAAAAATGGGTTCATGAAATAAATTATACAATAGGCACTATTGCCTAAGGCGTTGCAAAGATACTAATAAAAAATGATATACGCAAATTTATAACCTATTGATTTATAAATGCTATATTAGACGTAATTATTAATTTTTAAGTTATATGATAAAACTATTATTAACCATAATGTGCTCATGTATATTATTGGTTCAAGCGCAAGAGAAAACAGCAGCAAAAGTTTTTTTAGAACAATTTAAACCTTTTGAGGGGCAATATTTCGAAGGAGAAATCATTGCTGGTGGTAAAGAGGGAGATGGGTTTACAGGTAAACGTCTATTGATGGAAGTAATGTCTTACGATGACAGACAAGTGAAAATTCCATTTTATGTTGGTGAAGATAAATCGCGTACATGGATATTAACCTATACAAATCACGTTCTAGAACTAAAACATGACCATCGCCATGAAGATGGTTCACCAGATAAAGTAACATTCTATGGAGGTACTTCTACTAATACTGGTTCACCTACAATACAAGTATTTCCAGCAGATCAGGAAACGTGCGCATTAATAGATTATGCGTGTCAAAATGTATGGTGGATTACAATGGATGGTAAAACCTATACATACAATCTTCGTCGCATAGGTTCGGAACGTGTATTTACAGTCAAGTTTGATTTAACAAAGCCTGTACAATCAGATTATAAACCTTGGAAATAGTATTAAAAGTATTCAATTAGATATAAAATTTTGAAATAAAATGGGTATACACAATAATCGTGTATACCCATTTTATTTATGGATAATATGTTATGCTTAGAATAAAGTAAACTCGACTCGTCTATTTTGTTGTCTACCTTCAGCAGTTGCATTGCTAGCTATAGGCTGTCCAGGACCATAACCAGTAGCTTCAATTCTTGAAGGATTAGCTCCTCTTGATACAAGGTATGCTTTAACTGATTCAGCTCTTTCTTTAGATAAACGCATATTAGTTTCCAATGAACCAGTATTATCGGTATGTCCAGCTAATTTTAAGCTGAAATTTTTATCTACCAATAACGTTGCTACTCTGTTCAAGGATGCGTATGAACTAGAACGTATAGTTGCTTTACCTAGATCAAATTCTAGGTTTTTAATGGCTTCATCTACTACTTTTTTATCTTCTTCAGTAACGACTATCTTTTCGATAACTTTTGGTTCTACCTTTATCGGACAACCTGCACCGTCCACTTGAACGCCAGATGGCGTACCAGGACATTTGTCGAACTTGTTAGCTACGCCATCTCCATCATCATCTTTAAGTTCGTTGTGTAGTGATGAAAATTGATTTTTCAAATCGTTATTGGATGCAATTAGTGCATCACGCTCTGCTTTTAAATCATCATATTTCCTATTATAGTCATCAACTAATGTTGCTACAGGATTACTATTACCTAAAAATGCTTTCGACGAGCTACCTAATGCAAATTCTAAACCTGCATGTGCATAAGAAAATAAATCATTTTTATATTGGCCACCAGGGATACCATCGAAATCTTGATTTGCCCAATTCAACTGATAACCAATGTCTAAGTTAATGCCTTTCGCTATTGCAAATTTTAAACCTGCATCAACTGGTACATATAATTTAGTTTGTGATGAAGCAGTGGTAGGAGTTCCAGCTGATGTTGTCGTCGTCTCGAAATTAAGTGCACCAACACCTATAGCGATATAAGGCTTGATAAAACTATTCACCAATCTCCAATTTGTGTTGGCTGCAACCCATTCTGCTGATAAAGCTACAGACCAAGGTGTCTTAGTCTCGAACTCAGATATTGCGCTCTGAAGTGCATTTTCATTTACACCTCCGACTTTACCTCCAAAGTATTGAGCTTTCAATCCGAAAGATGGAGATATATATTTTTTTAGATAGGCGCTATACCCGAGATTATGATTTAATTTATCAAAATTATTCCTATTAAATCCGAATATATTGGACTGATTCAACAGGCCGGCATTCAATCCTATTGACCATGTCCTATAATCTAATGAAGAGCCAAATGGAGAAGTGCCATCAACAGTGGTGTGATTGGTAACCTGAGCAAATGATGTAGTTGCAATTGAGGATGCAACTAACATCATTGATAATTTTTGAAGTGTTTTCATAGATGTTTATAATTTACTTTCCCAAGTAACAAATTCTACAGAATTTTGTTTCATCTATGCATACACTTTGTATCAAAAACTTTACAAATTTGCTTTTGCAAAGAATTTTGGAATTTGAATTTCGTAAGCCATCTTCTTAACAATATTCTCCTCTACTATTTTACGGAATATACCTTTTTTACTTTTTGTTACTAGTAAAGCATCCAACAATTCGTCTGAAATAACAGAATTGATAGCTGAAGAGATATCCTCTTTATATTGTACAAAAAAGGATTGTGCTTTAATAACATAACTGATATCCTCAATACCTGTTTCAGAAATGACATTTTGAATGAAGTCTGAGAATTTGCCATCTATTACAGAGATAGTTTCATTAGAAGTATTGATATGAATTAATACTAATTCAAAATTATTACCGTATAATTTGATAGCTTGCTTTAAAACATCAATTTCACCTTGTTTAAAATTGCAGAGCAAACCAATTTTGTTGTGCTTGTATTTCTTTTCAGAAAAAGGTATTGCTAATACGGGCACATTAGTATTTAAAAATACATCAAAAGTATTTGACCCTATAATCATAGCTTCTAGTCCGCTAGCACCTTTCGTTCCCATGATAATTACTTCATAAGAATCGTTAGTCACTATTTTCTTTATCTCGTCATACAGATTTCCATCTCTATAAAGTGAGCTAACTTGGATTCCAGGGAAATCACTATTAATCGTATTGATTAATGTTTGCATATCACGTTTCGCTTCGCCTACACGTGGGTCAATCAATTCTGGATTCTGTATAGAATTATGATATATATTTGAATGATCAGTAAAAATATGTACCAAAACTAACTCCAAACCTTGTTGTACGACCAATGGACATGCGTACTCTATTGCTTTATTTGAAAAAGGGGAAAAATCTACTGGTATTAAAATTTTATTAGCCATATTGTTAGATTTAGTTGTTGTCAAAAAATGTAGGTTTACGTAATTGTAGAGCTATCTCTTTTGAGATGGATGTATTAAATAATCTGTTAAAGAAACTTTTTCTTGTTTTTGTGATGACAATCATATCGTATGCATGTACATCGATGATACGATTAATTACCTCTGGAATAGTATCCAAGTCTTTATTATCAATGAGTGTAGGTTGTGCAATAGTCTTCACTTCTTCAATACCATTTAGATACATGATATTCGTAGCCCACGCTTGAAGTTGTTCTTCTATATCTCCTGGATTTTTATCCGAATTATATACATGAATCAAATCCAGTTGAGGTATACTATTTACCTTAGAAGTATATTCTTTCAAAGTTTCTAATTCTTCAGATTTAAAATTGCTCAACATAGCTACTTTATCAAGTGCGAATTCTTCGTGTCCTGCCGGAATTGCTAATACAGGTATAGTTGCTTTAGATGATATTTGGCTGGTATTACTTCCCCATGTTAATGATTTATTCTCACCTGCACCTGTAGTTCCCATGACGATTAAGTGGTAGATGGGATCTTTAATTGTATGTAAGATTACATCGGCTAACAATCCTCTTGTGCATACTGCCTCAATTTCTAAAGTTGGATATTCAGCTGTCAAGCTATCTTTAAGATAATTCATCATGACATCTGCTTTAAGGATGTTAGCACTATCTCCAGTTTCCTCGGTGTCCCCATCAAAAACTACAGATTTGCTTGTATAGCAATGAATAAGGTGAATAGCGTAACTGTTTTTCAAAGCAAGTTTACATGCGAATTTAACAGCAGATAAAGCATTTGCTGAAAAATCGGTAGGTACTATAATTCTATTTATCATGCGTGAGTATATTGTTTCTCTTTCTAGTGCTAAAATTACTAAACATTCATGAATATCTGATGATAATCCTTAGGTTAAAAAGAGATTCTGATCAGTTATGTTATTTATCCTATGAAGGTAAGAATTAAAAGAATACATTGTAATAGAAGCCAATTTTAAGTAAATTTGCGACTTTATAAAAGATATATTTTTATGACCAGTAGAGAAATACGCGCTGCGTTTTTGGATTTTTTTCAAAGCAAATCACATCATATAGTGCCATCGGCACCAGTAGTGGTTAAAAATGACCCTACGTTAATGTTTACAAATGCCGGAATGAACCAGTTTAAAGATTTATTCTTGGGAGAGGCTGCCGTTAAATATCCACGTGTGTCCGATACACAACGTTGTCTACGTGTTTCTGGTAAACATAATGATTTGGAAGAAGTAGGTATTGATACTTACCACCATACATTATTTGAAATGTTGGGTAACTGGTCTTTCGGTGATTATTTCAAAAAGGAAGCTATTTCATGGGCGTGGGAATTGTTGACCGAGGTTTATAAATTAGATAAGGATCGTTTATACGTTACTATTTTCGAAGGTGATGATTCAGAAGGTCTTATTCGTGATGAAGAAGCGTATGATTTCTGGAAAGAATTCATCGCAGAAGATAGAATCCTTTTAGGTAACAAGAAAGATAACTTTTGGGAAATGGGTGATATGGGACCTTGTGGACCATGTTCAGAAATCCATTTCGATATGCGATCTGCAGAAGAGCGTGCTCAAGTTAAAGGGCAGGAATTGGTAAATGCTGACCATCCTCAAGTTATTGAGATTTGGAATTTAGTATTTATGCAGTTTAACCGTTTGAAAAATGGAAGTCTAGAGTCTTTGCCTGCTAAGCATGTGGACACAGGTATGGGCTTTGAGCGTTTGGTGCGTTGTATACAAGGTAAAACTTCTAACTATGATACAGATGTTTTCCAACCATTAATCAAATATATCGCTGAGAAATCTGGTATTGCTTACGGAACAGATGAGAAGACGGATATCGCGATGCGAGTATTGTCTGACCACATTCGTGCAGTGAGTTTTGCTATTGCAGATGGTCAATTACCATCAAATAATAAAGCAGGTTACGTAATCCGTCGTATCTTACGTCGTGCAGTACGTTACGCTTACACATTCTTAAACTTCAAAACGCCGTTCTTCTACGAGTTAGTTCCTGTTTTAGCGAAACAATTCGAAGGTGTTTTTGATGAATTGCACGCGCAACAAGATTTCGTTGAGAAAGTAATTTTAGAAGAAGAGGTTTCTTTCTTGAGAACATTAACTACAGGTATTCAACGATTTGAAAACTACGCGGTTGGTAACCAGGTTATTGACGGTGAATTTGCATTCGAATTATTCGATACATACGGTTTCCCTATTGACTTGACAGAATTATTGGCTCGTGAAAAGGGGTTAACTGTGGATATGAATGCTTTCGATAAAGCTTTACAAGCTCAAAAAGAACGTTCAAGAGCTGCTACAACTGTGGATACTGGCGATTGGGTGATTGTTGGCGAAGAAGGCGAGTCTACATTTGTAGGTTACGATGTGTTATACGCACAAACTGAAATCGTCAAATACCGTAAAGTTTCAGCTAAAGGTAAAGATCAGTACCAATTGGTATTATCTGTAACGCCTTTCTACGCTGAAGGTGGTGGTCAAGTAGGTGATACAGGTGTGTTAACTTCGGCTACTGGCGAGAATATCCAAGTTTTAGATACGAAAAAAGAAAATGGTTTATTCGTTCACTTTGTAGATAAGCTACCTGCTGAATTGACAGGTACTTTTGATGCTAAAGTTGATGCATTTAAACGTCAAGATACAGAAAGCAATCACTCAGCTACTCACTTATTGCATGCTGCATTGAAACAAGTATTGGGTGATCACGTGAATCAAAAAGGTTCATTAGTGAATGCTGATGTTTTACGTTTTGATATTTCTCACTTTGCGAAAATGAGCTATGAGGAAATCAAACAAGTGGAAGATATCGTTAATGCTAAAATCCGTGAGAATATCGCTTTGAAAGAAGAACGTTCTGTTCCTTATCAACAAGCTATTGAATCGGGAGTTACTGCGCTTTTCGGAGAGAAATATGGTGATTATGTTCGTGTAATTACATTTGAGGATAAATTCTCGAAAGAACTTTGTGGAGGTACGCACGTGAAAGCTACAGGGCAAATTGGTTTCTTCAAAATTGTTTCTGAATCAGCTGTTGCGGCAGGTGTAAGACGTATTGAAGCAATCACGGGCACTCGTGCTGCTGCTGTGATTCGTGAGCATTTTGAATTGTTCGAAAACATGAAGCAATTATTGAACAATCCAAAAGATTTCGTTTCTGCAGTTAGTAAGGTGATCGATGAGAACGCTGCATTGAAAAAGGAGATCGAAAACCATATCAAAGAGAAATCTCTTGCTTTGAAGAAAGATTTAGAATCGAAGTGGGAAGTAGTTGATGGCGTTAATTTCTTAGCTGCGAAAGTTGATTTACCAAGCGCTGATGCGGTTAAAACATTAGCTTATGCTATCAAAGGTGCTACTTCAAACTTGTTTATGGTATTGGGTGCTGAATTTGATGGTAAGCCTAGCTTGACAGTTGTTGTATCTGAAGAGCTTGTACAATCAAAAGGTTTAAATGCAGGTGCAATCATCCGAGACTTAGCTAAAGATATCCAAGGCGGTGGTGGTGGCCAGCCATTTTTCGCTACTGCGGGTGGTAAAGACGCATCAGGTTTAGATAAAGCAATTAGCAGAGCTAAAGAATTTTTGACTAAATAAAACAACATTATATAATGAGAAAGCTACAATCTTTTTTTGCAGGATTAATAATATTAGGGATGGCAAGTTGTGCTAATAAAGATACAATTTCTATCAGTGGTGAGGTGTTGAACCCTGGGAATATCAAGGTTGTAGCTTTTTATGAAGGTGATCGTAAGTTAGATTCTGTATTCTTATCTGATATCAACCAATTTAAATTTGAGAGACCTGCTACGCAACCACGTTTGTTGTCGGTAGCTATTGGGAAGAATAGATATCCAATAATCTTGTCGCCTGATGAACCATTAACTTTTAAAGCAGATCTGCAGAATAATCCTGAAAATTACGAGGTGGAAGGTTCATCTCTATCTATTGCTCTTAAGAAATTTGCGCCTTATAAATTACGTAAAGAATTTATTGAAGATTCCTTGCAAGCTGATTTTGTGAAACGTCTAGCTAATAAATCTGAGTCGGAGATAGAGGTATTACGTGCGGACTATATGCCTAAGTACAGAGAAGCATTAGCTTCGTATACGACGAAAGCAGTATCATTCGCTAATGAAAATCCCGACTTAGCGGGTTTTTATGTAATGAGTACATTGGATCCAGAAATAGCTGAATCTGCTTTAATACAATACGCTGATAAAATCAAAGATCAATTTACGGAGAATGGTGTAGTGACGCAGTTCAAGGAAGAAGTTGATAAATTGAGAAAATTAGCGATTGGACAACCAGCACCAGATATTGTTGCTTATACGCCAGATAATAAGACTGTAAACCTGTCAGACTTCAAAGGTAAATACGTATTGGTAGACTTTTGGGCTTCATGGTGTATGCCTTGTCGTAAGGAAAATCCTAATCTTGTGAAATTGTACAATGCTTATAAAGCCAAAAACTTTGAAATATTAGGCGTTTCATTAGATAATAATCCTGGCTCTTGGATGCGTGCTATAGAGGATGATAAATTAGCTTGGACCAATATTTCCGATTTGAAAGCATGGTCTTCAGATCTGGTGTTAGATTATAGAATCAAAGCAATACCAGCATCTGTAGTACTTGATCCGGCTGGGAATATCATCGCTAAAAATTTAAGAGGTAGGGAATTAGAAGACTTTATTGCTCAAACAATCAAGTAGTAATAGGTGTTAATATATGTACACTATTTACGAGCTTAACAATTTGATAACATATGATTAACTTTATCTTACCATTAAGTCTATAATTTAGTAAAAAAACAACTATGAGCGCCAAGCAAAAAATACTTGTGGTAGATGATGAGCAAGATATTCTAGACCTTATATCATATAACTTAACTCGTGAAGGATACCAAGTTTATACAGCTTCGAACGGAAAAATTGCAATAGAAAGAGCTAAGGATGTAAATCCTGATTTGATCATACTCGACGTGATGATGCCAATCATGGATGGTATTGAAGCATGTAGATTAATGCGATCAATGCCCGAATTTAAGCATACATTTATGGTTTTCTTAACGGCACGTAGTGAAGAATATTCGGAGATAGCTGGATTCCACGTTGGTGCAGACGATTATATCGCTAAGCCTATTAAGCCTAGAGCTTTAATGTCACGTATAAATGCTATACTGAGGCGAAATTCTCAAGAAACTGTTATTGAGGTAAGTGAACGTGTTGAAATAGCTGATTTGATAATTGATAGAGACTCATTCCTAGTATATCGTGGTACGGAAAAGATTGTGTTGGCGCGAAAGGAGTTTGAATTACTATACCTATTAGCCTCTAAACCGAACAAAGTATTTACTAGAGAGCAAATATTGAAAGCAATCTGGGAAGATTCGGTAGTTGTAACCAATCGTACAATAGATGTGCATATCCGAAAACTTCGTGAGAAAATAGGTGAGACGTATGTCACTACAGTAAAAGGTGTAGGGTACAAATTCGAACTCAACTAAATAAAAATAAAAAAGACATTTTGCATAAGCTCAATGTCTTTTTTATTTTAGAGAGAAGTAGAAATTCTGTAATTCATCAGTCATGAGTTGTAGTTGCGGTAGAGCTCGATTTATCAGGGTAGATATAGTTTCCCAGTTATTGGGTTTTTGTGCAGCTATCTCTAATTCATCTATTATCTGGAATAAATGTTCGGCGCCTATATATTTCAATGTAGGCTTGATATGATGTGCTGTAGTCTTGATAGCATGCTGATCCTGAATTTCGAATGCATGTTTTATATCAGCAATATCAATTGGGGTTTGTTCCAAGTATAATGCCACGAATTGCTTTAGCAACTCAGTATTGCCATACATGTTGTCGCGTATGGATTGTGTATTTAGGATGGAGTAATTCATGAGCTAATTTTATGAACATCAAGAGGATCATTACATTGCTTCAAAAGCTCTTCTTGTGATTTGTCAAGTATAGGATGTATGTACTTTGGAGCGATTTCAGATAAAGGTTCTAGCGTGAACTTTCTTTCTGCTATATATGGATGTGGTACTATTAGATTAGTCGTATTAATGATTTCATTATTGAAATAAAGTATATCAATGTCTATAACTCGAGCCCCCCATTTTACTAATCGAACTCTCCCTAATTCATGTTCTATTTCTTGACAAATTGTGAGGCATGTATATGGGTCGAGGGTTGTGTTAAGGACTAATACTTGATTCAGAAATGAAGGTTGATTCTCTACTCCCCAGGCTGCAGATTCATATAATGATGATTTACACACTAAGTTTCCTATCTTAGTTATTAATTTTTGTTCAGCATGTAAAATTTGTTGTAACGAATTACCCAAATTAGCGCCTAATAGGATATAAATATTATTCATGTAATATATATGATGTTATATATTCAAAGTTAATTTTATTGGGTTAAAATAATCTTTATTAATAAGTTTTTATGAATTTTTTTAAACAAGTTCTTGCAACTATTACCGGAATGATGATTGCCGGTCTTTTATTCTTTTTTGGATTTTTGTTCTTAATTGGCATCTTAATCCAACAATCATCGAGTGAAGTTAAGACTGTAGCTCCAGCTAAATCGGTACTTTATTTATCATTTGATTTTGATGTTGTCGAAAAAACAGAGCCGAACCCTCTTGGTGACCTTAATCTTCCGATGTATTCAGTTCGTAAGTCAATTGGTCTAAACGATATCCTTGCACGCATTAAATCGGCTAAGGATGATGATAATATAAAAGGTATCTATATCAATCCATCAGCGATAAATATAGGGTATGCTAGTCTTAAGGCTGTTCGTGACGCATTAGAGGATTTTAAAATGTCTAAGAAGTTCATAGTAGCCTATGCAGATGTTTACTCTCAAAAAGCTTACTACTTGTCTTCAGTAGCTGACAATGTATATTTAAACCCAGAGGGTAGTATAGACTTTCGAGGTTTAAGCTCAAGTGTGATGTTTTTCAAAGATGCATTAGATAAATTGGGAGTAGATATGCAGGTTATAAAAGTAGGTACTTACAAATCAGCTGTAGAACCATTTATTCTAAATGAGATGAGTCCTGCAAATAGAGAACAAGTAAATGCATACTTGAATAGTATATACGATTCTTTTTTGGCAGATATATCTACAGGTCGTAAGATCTCGACAGATTCATTACGTCACTATGCCAATGAATATTTGGTACGCAATGGTGGAGATGCTGTAAAGTATAAATTTGTTGATTCAACGTTATATAAAGATGAGTTAATTAATAATATTAAAAAACGCCTAGGTATCGATAAGGATATTTCTATTGTATCTATTTTAGACTATGCTGGAACAAGTAAGCCTAATAAGTCTACGAATAAAGTAGCTGTATTATATGCATACGGTAATATCGTAGATGGTCAAGGAAATTCTGATGAAATCGGTGGTGATCGCATATCTAGAGAACTGCGTAAACTTCGTGAGGATAAGGATATCAAAGCAATCGTATTGCGTGTCAACTCTGGAGGAGGTTCGGCTCTTGCCTCAGATATCATCTGGAGGGAAGTTGAATTAACTAAAAAGGTAAAACCTATAACTGTTTCAATGGGCGACTATGCGGCTTCGGGTGGATATTATATAGCTGCTGCAGCAGACTCAATATTTGCTGAGAAAACTACATTAACAGGATCAATCGGTGTATTTGGATTGATACCTAATTTCAAAGACTTGATGAATAATAAAATTGGTGTACGTTTCGAAGATGTTAAGACTGGCAAGTTTGCAAGTCTAATGGCTAATCCGACTAAGCCACTGACAGAAGAGGAGAAAAGTATTATCCAAGTATCTGTTAATAACACTTACCAAACGTTCATGAAGCGCGTTGCTGATGGGCGTAAAATCAGTATTGCCGAAGTTGATTCTATAGGTCAAGGTCGTGTATGGACAGGACAACAGGCTTTAGAATTAGGATTAGTGGATGCCATTGGTAATCTAGACCGAGCTATACATGCTGCGGCTAATAAGGCAAAGATTAAGGATTACGAAGTCTTAGAATTCCCTAAAAAAGAAGATGCATTCACTAGTATCTTATCTACATCAAAAGATAAAATTAAGATGTGGTTAATTGCAGACGAATTAGGTGAGTATCAAAAATACTTAATAGAGTTGAAGAAAAATTTAACTAAAACAGGTATTCAAGCAAGGCTTCCTTATACTGTGGAAATTTATTAATATAAAAAAAGGCAAAGAATTAGATAATTCTTTGCCTTTTTTTATATTTACATACATAATCAACTTAAAAGTATACTACTGTATTCTCTACCGTAATAATACTGAGTAAATACCAGATAAATATGAAAACAATCGACAATTTAGATTTTTCAGGAAAGAAGGCTTTAATTCGTGTGGACTTTAACGTGCCATTAGACGATAATTATAAAATCACTGATGATAACAGGATTCAAGGTGCTACTCCAACAATCAAAAAAATATTAAAGGATGGCGGTGCTGTCATATTGATGTCTCACTTAGGAAGACCGAAAGATGGACCTACGGAGAAATATTCATTGAAGCATATCGTTTCTCATTTGTCATCTGTATTAGGCGTAGATGTTCAATTCGCAGATGATTGCATTGGTCAAGAAGCAAAAGATAAGGCTGCCAACTTGAAAGCAGGTGAAGTTTTATTATTAGAAAATTTACGTTTCTACAAAGAGGAAGAAAAAGGTGATAAAGAATTTGCTTCTAAATTGGCTCAGCTTGGAGATATCTATGTGAATGACGCATTTGGTACTGCTCACCGTGCACATGCTTCAACAGCTGTTGTTGCTGAATTTTTCGCAGATGCTAAATGTTTTGGTTATTTAATCGAAGCTGAGTTGAACAATGCTGAGAAAGTGATGAATAATCCTGAAAGACCTTTCACAGCTATCATGGGTGGTGCTAAGGTGTCAGATAAAATCGAACTTATCGAAGCATTATTGGATAAAGTAGATAACTTAATCATTGGTGGAGGTATGGCATATACATTCATCAAAGCTCGTGGTGGTGAGATTGGTAAATCGCTTGTTGAGTTAGATAAATTAGATTTAGCTAATGAATTGATAAAAAAAGCAGATGAGAAAGGTGTAAATCTAGTATTACCTACTGATGCACAAATTGCTGATAAATTCTCAAATGATGCTACAGTATATGACGGTCCTAACGATCAGATCCCTGCTGATCTAGAAGGATTAGATATAGGTTCTAAGTCTGGGGCCCACTTTGCTCAAGTAATTTCTGCTTCACGTACACTATTATGGAATGGTCCAATGGGTGTATTTGAGTTTGATACCTTTGCAAAAGGTACAAAGGCTGTCGCTGACGCAGTAGTTACTGCTACAGAAAGAGGTGCATTCTCATTAATTGGAGGTGGTGATTCAGCAGCAGCAGTTGCTAAGTTCGGTATGACAGAGCATGTTAGCTATGTAAGTACTGGTGGCGGTGCTTTATTAGAATACATGGAAGGTAAAGTATTACCTGGTGTTGCTGCTATTCTAGACTAAGTCACTAAGAAATATCTCATATAAAAAAGGCTTCCTATTTCAATATAGGAAGCCTTTTATTTTATATAGTTTATAAGTATTTATAGTGAAAATAAAAAAGGATTTACAATTAAGTAAATCCTTTTTTATATCTTTTAAGATATCTTAATTAGTTAACTTCAGAAGCTAATTTATTTAAGATTTCGTCGTTTTTAACGATTTGGCTTTTCTTAGGCATTCTAGAACGTGAACCAAGTTCAATGTTACGGCCTAATTTCAAAAACTGAACTTCAACACGTGAAACAGTTTTGTTTCTTCTATCTTTTCTCTTTAAACGTGTAACTCCCATTGTTATTAATATTTTTATTTATAAATAAACGAGGTCGGAAGCGGATTCGAACCGCTGTACAAGGTTTTGCAGACCTCTGCCTAGCCACTCGGCCATCCGACCCTTTTCCCTTATGAGGTATGCAAAAGTAGCTTTAAATTTTCAAAATGCAAAACAAATATTCATATTCTTCTATAAAATTTTGAAAATCCTCAATGTATAAATTTAATAAGTGGTATATCTTATTCATTTCAAATGTATTGCGATGTTCTCTTTTTTACAAAAAACTTCTAGAACACTAAATATTTTTTTGGTATCACTTTTGTATAGGTTCTATTAGATGCGGATAAGCCGCTAATTTGGGTTATAATTTAATATAAATATTATGAAAAAAGTATTACTAACATTAGGCGCAGCATTATTGACAGCTGTAGGTGCACAAGCACAAACACAAACATCTTATGGTCTAAAAGCAGGGGTTACATTACCTTCATATAACTACGGAAGTACAGATGATTTGTCGGATACAAAATCGGCAGTTAATTTTTATGTGACTGGATACGCAAACCTTCCAGTATCTACTGGCTTTGCTATACAGCCCGGTGTATCATTGCAAGGCAAAGGAGCCAAGTTTGCTTCTTTCAAAGTGGGCAATAATACATATGAACTGAATCAAAACACGATGTGGTTAGATATACCAGTGAATTTTGTTGGAAAAGTCCCTTTAGGTGCTGCTGAACTACAAGTCGGTGCAGGTCCATATGTAGGCTTTGGTTTGAGTGGTAAGAACAAGTTCAATAAAATAGGCGAAGGTGATATCTCATCTACTACATTAAACGAATTCGAATTCGGTAAAGACAAAACTTTAAAAGGAGTAGATTATGGTGCTAATATTACAGCTGGTGTAAAGTTGAACAATGGTTTCTTGATCAATGCTAATTATGGATTGGGTCTTGCTAATCTAGCTGGAGATAGAAATCTAAATGGTACTGTTAAGAATAGAGTTCTTTCATTCGGTGTTGGATTTGAATTCTAAAATAATAGTTTTATAGATTTATAGCCTTCCAATTATGGGAGGCTTTTTTATTTATTTTTCATATAAGTTATGTATTTTTATCAAAAATCTAATTTATGAAAATTACAAATCTATTAGTAGGTTCGTTACTACTTTTATCAGCATCTTCAGTAAATGCTCAAACAAGTTATGGAGTCAAGGCAGGTCTTAACTTAACAAAAACAAGTCATGGTGCTTACCCTTCACAATTTTCACAGAAACTTTATCCTTCATATTTCATTACTGCTTTTGCAGAAGTAGACCTTGGTCGTAAGTTTGCTTTACAACCAGGAGTTTCACTTCAAGGAAAAGGAGATAAATACACTGTTGATGGCGAAACTGCGGCTACTTGGGATGTAATGTCTATTGAAATTCCAGTTAATGTACTTTACTATATTCCCACAGGAAGTGCAGGTTCATTATTTATCGGAGCAGGGCCTTACGTAGGCTTTAATATTGCTGGTAAATATAATGTAGAAACTAGTGGTTCCCCATTTTTTGGAACTGTGGGAGAACATAAAATGAAGTTCACGGGATCTGATAAAGATCAGAAGCTTATTGATGCAGGTGCTAATTTTCTTTTAGGGTACAAATTAGCAAAGGGTTACGTTATTAATGCTGAGTATGGATTAGGGATTACCAATATATATCCTGATACTAAATCTGAAAATTTACGTAATAATACTATTCGTATCGGAATTGGATATCAATTCTAATAGAATGATTATGTCGTATAAAAAAGCTTTCAATTTTGAAGGCTTTTTTTCTATAGAAGAATTACTACATTCAATACCTAGTTATTTCGATGACTAATGTTTCATAAATGATTTTGGGATAACAATAATTGTTATTCAGTTTAGCCAAAGTTTCATTACATTTGTGGTATGATAGAACTACCTGTTATACCTGTTAATCAGACACAGCGTAAACCAGATTGGTTACGTGTAAAACTTCCTGTAGGGAAAGAATATCGTCATGTACGAAGTCTTGTAGATGAGCATAAGCTTCATACAATATGTGAGAGTGGAAACTGTCCAAATATGGGCGAGTGTTGGGGAGCTGGTACTGCGACGTTCATGATTTTGGGTAATATTTGTACAAGATCGTGTTCATTTTGTGCAGTTGCTACAGGTAGACCGTTGCCCGTAGATCTAGATGAACCTAATCGTGTAGCGACATCTGTTAAATTAATGCAAGTAAAGCATTGTGTAATCACTTCAGTGGATCGTGATGATCTTAAAGATGGTGGTTCTACAATCTGGGCTGAAACAATTAATGCTATTCGTAAAGAAAGTCCAGAGACAACATTGGAAACATTACTACCAGATTTCAAAGGTCAGTGGGAAAATCTTGATCGCGTTATTGCTGTACGACCTGAGGTTGTGTCTCACAATCTAGAGACTGTTCGTCGTCTTACTCGAGAAGTACGTATCCAGGCTAAATATGACCGTTCTTTAGAATGTCTTCGTCGTATTTCAGAGGCAGGTCTTCGTACAAAGTCAGGAATCATGTTAGGTCTTGGAGAGACTGAGGAGGATGTGATCGAAGCTATGCAAGATCTATATAATGTAGGCGTTCATATATTGACTTTAGGTCAGTATTTACAACCTACAAAAGCACATCACCCTGTAGTAGGATGGATCACACCAGAGCAATTCGATAAATACAAACAAATTGGATTAGAAATGGGCTTTAAATATGTAGAATCTGGACCATTAGTTCGTTCGTCATATCATGCAGAGAAACATTTATTCGATATGTAATATTATCGAAGTCTATAAACAATAAAAGCGGCTTTAAGCCGCTTTTATTGTTTATAGACTGTCTCACCAGCGATGACCGTACGTAAATTCTTGATTTGACGTATCTGATCATCTGGTACAATCATCAGATCTTGATCCAAAATTATAAAATCAGCATCTTTACCTTTTTCAATTGATCCTCTTTTCTTTTCTTGGAAGCATGAATATGCCGCCCAAATCGTCATACCACGAAGAGCTTCCTGTCGCGTGAGTGCGTTATCCATTTGAAATCCGCCTTTAGGATATCCATTCTTATCGACTCGAGCTACAGCAGCATGAAAACTATAAAGGGGATTAATAGATTCTATGGGAAAATCTGTACCTATAGCTACTTTACCATATCGGTTAAGTAATTTTTTATAGGCATATGCGTCCTTCATGCGTTCAGTTCCTATACGTGTTTCTAGCCAGTTCATATCTGATGTAGCATGGGTAGGTTGAATTGATGGTATAATCTGATATTGCTCTATCTTTGCAAAATCCATTGGATGTAATATCTGTGCGTGTTCAAGTCTCCAACGTCTACTCTTATTATTTTTGAGGTGTTTACCGTATAGATCTAGTACAAGCCTATTAGCTGAATCTCCAATAGCATGTATGCTCAATTGATAATCTGAATTAGCAACCTGTGCGATAGCATTATCAAAGGATTCTTTATCATGTAGTAAAAATCCTTGAGATGGGCTATCCTCATAAGGGTTTAATAACATAGCACCACGAGAACCTAAAGCACCATCAGCCATCATCTTTATACCTTTTATTGAAAATCGTTCAGATTCAAATTTTCCGTATTTTAGATATTTTTGAATATTTGAAGGATCTGCGAATATCATAGCATAATTACGAATCTTGAGTGAATCTTCTTGATAGAATTTTTTCAATGATTCAAGTTGATCTTCTGTTAGTCCAGCATCAACGATAGACGTAAGTCCCACTTTAAATAAGGAATCTTGGGCTTGACGAAGCTCTGCTAGCAAATCGTTTTCTTGAGGTGCAGGAATATGTTTTCTTACAAGTTCCATAGCATTATCAATCAGAAGTCCGTTAGGTTTACCTGTAGAATCGGTAGCAATTAGTCCACCTTCAATATGTATAGCTGAATCAATAAGTGAGATTTTTAGTGCCTCCGAATTGACAATGGCAGCATGATAATCCACACGTGTCAAAAATATAGGCGTATTAGGGAAGTATTTATCTAAGCTATCACGTAATGGGATGGTTTTGTCATCCCATAGGTTTTCATCCCAACCAGAGCCGATTATCCATTTTTTTCCATTAGTCTTACGCTGATGATTTTGTAGTCTATGGATTAACTCGGAGAATGATGTTGTACCCGTTAGATCTGCCTCTTGCAGCAGCGAAGCATATAGAAACGAATGTGCATGTGCGTCATATAATCCTGGATAAACAGCTTTCTGTTGTGCATCGATAGTTTCTTTAGCTTTATATCTTTTCAATATATCTCTACTAGAGCCGATATCGATAAAGATGCCATTTTTTACAGCAAAAGCTTCTGCAGTCGTGAAATTGGAGTCTACAGTATAAATCTTGGCATTATGTACAATTAGGTCTACCTCCGTATTACTTGTACAGCTAGACAGTATAAATAGAAGAGAAAAAAACGCAATAATTAATCTCATATGTTATCAATCAAGTTAATTGGTTATAAAATTAAATATAATATATTCTGGATACAAAAAGAGCTTAGTAATTCGAATTACTAAGCTCTTTAAATATTATTTTAAATGTTCGCTTACATTGCTTCAGCAACGACTTCTTGAACTTCAGGTACCATACGTTTTAATAAACCTTCGATACCAGATTTCAAAGTGATCGTAGAAGATGGACAACCGCTACAAGAGCCTCTCAACTCTACCGTAACTATACCGTCTTCAAAAGCTTTGAATGCAATAGCTCCACCATCTTGTTCAACTGCTGGGCGTACATAATCATGTAAAACTTGCTGAATCTTTACTTCAATATCAGTACCTTCAAAATTTACATTTTCATCTACCGTGATTTCTTGAATTTTGATTTCAGATTCAATAGCACCTTTTACGAAATCTTTCAAAATAGATTCGATATCTTCCCACTCCGCATCATCAGTTTTTGTGATTGTCACAAAATTACTTGCGAAGAATACACCATTGACAAAATTGAATTTGAACAATTCACGTGCAAAAGGAGATTCTTGTGCTTTTTCTCTATCTGCATAATCTACACTACCATTGATTAGAAGTTTATTAACCAAAAACTTCATCGTTGATGGGTTAGGTGTAGTCTCTGTATATACGTTTATAGTAGCCATGTTAATTCCCGAATAATTTTTATCAAATATACTATATTACGTTTTTATAGTCGTCATTATAGCGTCAAAGCTTATAGCGATACGCCTGTATAATTCGAAGGTGAAATAGCTTTTAATTCTGCTTTCACTTCATCAGATACATTCAAGTTGTCTACAAAGACAGCAATAGTTTCTTGTGTGACATGTGAATTAGTACGTGTCAAATCTTTTAATGCTTCATATGGTTTTGGATAGCCTTCACGACGCAAAATAGTTTGAATCGCTTCAGCAACCACTGCCCAGTTGTTTTCTAAATCTTTTTGTAACGCAGATTCATTTAAAATCAATTTGCGCAAGCCACGTAACGTAGACTTGAAAGCGATGATAGTATGTGCAAATGGAACACCTACATTACGTAATACTGTTGAATCTGTTAAATCGCGTTGTAACCTCGAAATAGGTAATTTTGCTGATAAGTGTTCGAAAATAGCATTTGCTAAACCAAAGTTACCTTCTGCATTTTCGAAATCAATAGGATTGACTTTGTGAGGCATCGCAGATGAGCCAATTTGGCCTGCAGTGATTTTTTGCTTGAAATAATCCATTGAGATGTATGTCCACATATCGCGGCATAAATCAATCAAAATATTATTAATACGTTTAAGATTGTCACAACTTGCTGCAAAATTATCATAGTGCTCGATCTGTGTCGTAGTCTGTGAACGACTAAGTCCCAATTGCTCATTGACAAATGCATTACCAAATGAAACCCAATCATTGCCTGGATATGCTACGTAGTGTGCATTGAAATTTCCGGTAGCACCACCGAATTTAGCAGAATAAGGGACAGTTTTTAACAAATCTAACTGACGCTCTATACGCTCAATAAATACTTTTACTTCTTTACCTAGACGAGTAGGAGAGGCAGGCTGACCATGTGTACGTGCTAACATAGCTACATCATTCCATTCTGCTGATAAAGATTTTAATTCGTCAATAAGCTCTTGAATCGTAGGTAGATAAGCGTTATTGATGGCTTCTTTCCAAGAATAAGGAATAGCAGTATTATTGATATCTTGAGAAGTCAATCCGAAGTGGATGAACTCAAGCGCATTTTGTAAACCTAAAGATTCAAATTTTTCTTTTAAGAAGTATTCTACAGCTTTAACATCGTGGTTAGTCACTTTCTCTGTGTTTTTGATCCACTCAGCATCTTCTAAACTGAAGTTTTTGTATATATCTCTTAGCTGATCATGTAGAGTGGTATCAAAATTTGCTAATTGTGGAATACCAGAATTGGCTAATGCTATGAAATATTCTACTTCGACTAGCACACGGTATTTGATCAATGCAAATTCAGAAAAGTACGCAGATAACTGTTGAGTAGCGTTGTAATATCTACCGTCTACAGGAGTAACGGCGGTTAGAGCTGATAATGTCATGGTTGTATTTAATTTGCCCAAAAATACAAAAAATGTTTTTTATAGGGGATGAAAATCAAAAAAGCCTGTGCTTTTACAAACACAGGCTTTTATAGGAGTATTTTAACTCTAGTTCGGATTATTGAACGTTAGAAACTGAATCAGCGATAGAATCGATAGCAACAGTTGCTGAATCAGCAGCAGCGTTGATAGAATCAGTTAATGCACCAGCAGTAGAATCAATTACGTTAGTTAATGAATCAGCAGTTGCTTCAGTTGAAGTTTGGTTACCACCACATGATACTACAGTTAAAGCTAATGCTAAAAATCCGAATGCGAATAAATTTTTCATCTTTTAATTTTCTATTTTATTTAAACAAATTTGTTTCTTTTTCCTTAATACAAGTAGTCTTAAAAAGGTAACCCAAATATTTTAATTTATTTTTCTGTTACCCACAAGCATTCAACTACCAGCCTTGTATACCTTAATACGATTATTTCAATAAGGTAACCCAAATGAATATAAAACTTTTATAAATTTTGCTAAATAACTGATTAACAATTGTTATTTAATTTATAACGTCTTATTTCGGATGCAAATATAGTATTGTTTTGTGTAATTGCAATACAAAAGTAATTTTATTTTTACTAACATATTCTAATAATCCTTTTAGCTAGGTATCGAATTTTTCTATCAAGGTAGAAGACAAATCTATACATCTTCTTATTGTATAATAAATGGCTTTAATTAATAATATTATATATACTTGTAAGACGTCATTTCATAAAAAAAGCGAATCTTACGATCCGCTTTTTTTATAAACTTATATAAGTTATTTATTTTTTTGCTGTTGAGCTGCTTGTTGTTTTCTCATCATTTCTTCCATTCTAGATTGGAAAGATGATTTTTTAGCTGCCTTTGGATTCTTTTTGTTTTCCTCCAGTTGAGCTAAAATCTTATTATCATCAATTGATTGACGAATGATGAACTGCGTTAAGAACGTAAATACAGCTCCTAAGAAATAGTAATAGTTCAAACCAGCAGGGAAACTATTCAACATGAAGAAGAATAATAATGGCATGATATATCCAATATATTTCATTTGGTTATTCACACCTGCTCCAGATGTAGCATTGTTGTACCAAGTAGTTAATAATGTAACTAATGTCATCAATACACACATCAATGAAATGTGATCTATACCAAATATAGGGCTGAATGAGAAGAATGTATCATACGTCGATAAATCTTTCATCCATAAGAAGCTCTCTCCTCTAAGTTCGAATAAATTCGGGAAGAAGAAGAAGAAGGCTAATGTAAATGGCATCTGTAATAATAATGGTAAACATCCGCCAAGTGGATTAACACCAGCTTGCTTGTACAACTTCATTTGTTCTTGTTGTAATAGCATTGGGTTGTCTTCACCAACTTTTTCTTTGATCTCGTCTAGCTGTGGTTTCAATACACGCATTTTGGCCATTGAAATATAAGACTTACGAGTTAATGGGAACATCGCTCCTTTTAACAATAATGTAAGAATTAAGATCACAATACCGTAGCTTAAATGGTAACCATCTAAGAAGTCAAACAATGGAACAGTGATGAATCTATTGATCCAACCCATTGGTCCCCATCCCATATCGATGATTTTCTCGTACGCTTTATCTTCCGCTTTTAATACTTTGTATTTGTTAGGACCAAAGAAGAAATTAAAATCATACTGATTATTCGCTTGTGCATTGAAAGCTAATTGCGTAGTAGTCTTGTACGTTTTTACAACATTATTTTCTGAACTTGGATAACTAACAATAAGATTAGTCTTTTCGAAAGGCACTTTTGAAGAAAATATAGATGTGAAAAAGTGTTGTTTGAATGCGATCCATTCAATTTTTTCTTCTTCAATTAGTTCTTCATCGTCACCAGTCTCTTTCAAGTAGTCGGTATCACCGTTCGTGTCTTTAAAGAAAATAGTAGATTTATCACGTTCAGATTGGATATTTTGCTCTTTTTGTAAGTAAGTAGATTCCCAATCTAATGCGATAGTTTTTTCTTTTACATCAATCAAATTCTGAATACCAACTGCATTAATGTTCAATCCTAAGTTGTAACCAGCTTCATTTAATGAGTAGTTATATTCTAAATATTGATCATTTGAGTAGTTAAGTCTTAATACAGCATTGTTGTTTGATGAATTAACGACTGTAAAGTTAAGCTCATTAGTGCTAATATTTTCGCCTTTAGCATTGAATGCAAAACCGAATTTATTGTTATTGCCTTCTAAAATTAGTAGTTCAGAACCATCAAAGTTTTTTTCACCCTTTAATTGTACAGTCTTTACTTTACCACCTTTTGATGATAATTCGATTTTTAAGACATCATTCTCTAATGTCACAATTTGTTCTTCGCCAACTCGCGCAGCGCCAAATGGCTTAGCAAGCAAGGTAGAATCGAACGCTACGGTATTGCTTGCAGCAGCTGTGCTGTCTGTTGTTGGAAGAATACCTTCTCTTACATTTTTTAATGAGTCTTGAAGCGCTTGTTCTGCTTTAATTTCTTGCTCATTCGGTTTTATAAAATAAAACGAACCAGCAAAAATTGCAAAAATCAGCACTAATCCTATTATGTTATTTCTATCCATCTAATAAAATTTATTCCTTATTATTTTGTTATCGCTTTCTTGTTTGTCAAGCAAGCGGCTACAAAGCTAACAAAAAGTGGGTGAGGATTTGCTACTGTTGATTTTAATTCTGGGTGAAATTGTCCTGCTACGAAGAAAGGATGATCTTTAATCTCTACAATCTCCACTAAACCCGTCGTCGGATTGATACCAGAAGCAATCATACCAGCCTTTTCGTAAGCTGCTAAATATTCATTGTTAAATTCGTAACGGTGACGGTGACGCTCAGAAATTTTAGTTTTACCATAGATAGCAAAAGCTTTCGTTCCTTTTTTGATTTCACAATCATACGCACCTAGACGCATAGTACCGCCCATATTGGTGATATTTTTTTGCTCTTCCATCAAGTTGATAACTGGATGAGGTGTATTAGCATCCATCTCGAAACTATTCGCGCCTTCTAATCCCAACACATTACGTCCAAATTCGATCACTGAACATTGCATACCCAAGCAGATACCAAAGAATGGAATATTATTCTCACGTACATATTTGATCGTGGTCAATTTGCCTTCTAAACCTCTTTCACCAAAACCTGGTGCTACTAGCACACCATCTAGATTAGCTAATTTGTCACCTACATTTTCAGTATTGATACTTTCAGCTGCGATGAATTTTACTTTTACTTTAGTTTCATTTGCTGAGCCAGCATGTATAAATCCTTCAGAGATTGATTTATACGCATCTGGTAACTCTACATATTTACCTACTAAACCAATATTTACCTCAGTAGTCGGGTTTTTTAGACGACCTAAGAAAGTCTTCCAATTGTCCAAATCTGGCTCAACTTTGCTAGAAAGTTTTAATTTAGTTAATACCGTTTTATCTAATTGCTCTTTATACATCAATAATGGAACATCATATATTGTCGAAGCATCGATAGATTCTACAACAGCATTGATATTTACATTACAGAATAAAGCTAATTTTTTGCGTATCTCAGGTGTTATTTTGTGTTCTGTACGACATACTAAGATATCTGGCTGTACACCATATTCTAATAAAGTCTTTACAGAGTGTTGTGTAGGTTTAGTTTTTAATTCACCTGCAGCAGCTAAGTAAGGGATCAATGTCAAATGAATAACTAAAGAATCGTTATTTCCTAATTCCCATCTTAATTGACGCACGGCTTCTATAAATGGTAGAGATTCAATATCCCCTACAGTACCACCTAATTCCGTAATCACAATATCATACTCGCCAGTCTCACCCAGTAGCTGCATGCGTCTTTTGATTTCGTCTGTGATATGTGGAATTACTTGCACGGTCTTACCTAAGTACGCACCTTCACGTTCTTTCTCGATTACGTGTTTGTAGATACGACCAGTTGTTACGTTGTTCGCTTGTGATGTCGGAACGTTTAAGAAACGCTCATAGTGTCCTAAATCTAAATCTGTTTCAGCTCCATCTTCTGTGACATAGCATTCCCCATGCTCATATGGATTAAGAGTCCCTGGGTCAATATTTATATACGGATCAAATTTCTGAATAGTCACTTTAAAGCCACGTGCCTGAAGTAATTTGGCAAGTGAGGCTGCGATAATGCCTTTTCCCAACGACGAAGTTACGCCGCCCGTAACAAAGATATATTTAGTCATAATAATTTTGGAATTTTCAACTTGTGATGAAGGGAATTAACGCCCAAACATCTGCTTTATGTACGGGATACAAAGGTAAGGATTTTTTTCAGATTTCTAGAAATTAAAAGCTGATATATAAATAAGTGCTTCATTCTTATTAGGATATAATATCATGGTATTGGTATATATAAGCTTATGAACTACGCACAGTTTGGGGCTATTATTTCGCCTATATTTTGTTTTTTGCTGAAGGTAGTTTGCTAAGATTGATATTTATATAGCGAGCTCAACTATATCACTTTTCATGACGTATTAGGTTTCAATCTAAGTTTTGTTATTGTCATTTTAGCAATATGCTACTGCTGTGTGCGTTTAAATCCTGTTATTATTTCTTAACTTAATTTTTAATAAAATATTAATATATGGAATACAGAAGAATGGGGCGAACAGGCTTACAATTAAGTCTGCTTTCATTTGGCTCTTGGGTTACATTTGCGCGACAAACTAATGACGCAGACAATGATAGACTCATGTCGATTGCCTACGATGCAGGCGTTAATTTCTTTGACAATGCTGAAGTTTATGCAGCAGGTCAGTCTGAAGAGATGATGGGTCGTGTGTTGAAAAATAAAGACTGGGATAGGTCATCTTATATATTGAGTAGTAAAGCTTTCTTCGGATGGCGTGGCGTCGATAAGAAACCTAATCAGCATGGTCTGAGTCGTAAGCATCTTATGGAGGCGTGTCACGAAGCACTACAGCGTCTACAAGTTGAATACCTAGATTTATATTATTGTCATCGTCCAGATCCTGCTGTACCTATTGAGGAAGTGGTACGTACGATGAATACATTGATACAGCAAGGTAAAATTTTGTATTGGGGTACGAGTGAGTGGTCCGCGGCAGAGATAATGGAAGCTCATATGATCGCTAAACAACTGCACTTAGAAGGGCCATCTGTCGAACAGCCTGAATACAATTTATTCAATAGGCGTAAAGTAGAAGTGGATTATCAGCCAATCTTTGATAATATTGGCATGGGTACGACTATCTGGAGTCCGCTAGCATCGGGTCTATTGACAGGAAAGTATAACGATGGTATTCCTGAAGGATCGCGCCTATCGCTTGAAGGATACGAATGGCTACGTGATAGCAGTATCGCTAATGATAAACTAGCTCGTGTAGCTCAATTAGCAGCATTTGCGAAAGAATTACAGGTTTCGCTACCAGCATTATGTGTAGCTTGGTGTATCAACAATCCGAACGTTAGTTCAGCTATACTTGGTGCTACCAAAGAAAGTCAATTACTAGAGAATCTGAAGGCAATAGATATTTTACCATTATTGACGCCAGAAGTGGTCGGTAGGATAGAAGATATCATGGAGACAAATCCGCTGTAGATACAATATCAAAATAGTAAATATGCAAAAAGGACGACACTAGTAGTACCGTCCTTTTTATTTTCTTACGTTTCGTAAGATCAAAACTATTTTGTGAAACGTTTTGATTTGATACGAGCAGCTTTACCAGTAAGACCGCGTAAATAGAATAATTTAGCGCGACGAACTTTACCGTAGCTGTTTACGTCAATTTTTTCAATGTTAGGAGAATTTACAGGGAAAATACGTTCAACACCTACACCGTTAGAGATTTTACGAACGGTAAAAGTAGCGTTAGCACCTTCGCTGTTTAATTGGATAACTACACCTTGGTACACTTGCACACGCTCTTTGTTTCCTTCGCGAATTTTATAGTGTACACTGATGGTATCTCCTGCTTTGAAAGCGGGAATCTCATTTCTTACTACCGCTTGTTCTTCTACAAATTTTACTAAATCCATGATTTCGAGTAATTATAAACGATTTATATCCTGTAAAAATCGGAATGCAATATTACAGCTTTTATTTTAATTAACAAAATGTTTTACAAAATTGTTCGCCTCCGTTCTTTGAAGCGAGTGCAAAAGTAGCAAAAAAATATTGAATACGCACTAAATTATTAAGTAGTTTTCCACAAATACTTATTCACATTATTTTAAAAATGAATTTATTTAGCA
>JAZQRD010000033.1:0-20079 GCA_045629405.1 Sphingobacterium sp.
TCGTGGCGCGCGTAGACGACGAAATGTAGATAAGGGATTTGTGCTGTCAGATCACTGCGATTGGAATCAATTACAGCAAGCAATTCATGTTATGCAACCCAAGCATGTATATGTCACTCACGGCTACGAACAGGCTTTCTCGCGTTGGGTACAGCAGGCTTACCACATCCCTGCGCATGTCTATAAAACTTTGTATAGTGATCAGGAGGAGGAAGCATTATGATGAATTTTGTGACCTTATTTGAGCGGTTGGACGGAACAACAAAAACCAACGAAAAGATACTGGCTATACAGGAGTATCTTCAGCTAGCGAATGAAGATGAGAAAATATTTAGTATCGCGATATTGATTGGTATCAAGCCGAAGCGTGCCGTAAGCACTACGACACTACGCCTTTGGACATCTGAGCTATCTGGTATTCCGCTTTGGTTACTAGAAGAAGGCTACTATGTCGTTGGGGACTTAGCTGAAACAATTACCCTCATCTTGCCTGAAGAAAATCGAGAGTATGATTTTAATTTAAAGCAGATATACACACATCTTCTGACCTTGCCTAAGCTCGGATTAGACGAACAGCGTGAGACGATCCTAACATATTGGTCAAAATTCTCGGGCACCGCATTGTTCCTATTCAATAAAATCGTAACAGGTAATTTTAGAGTAGGCGTGTCGCGTAAAATTGTAGTCAAAGGAATAGCGCAATATTTACAGATGGATGAGGCGGTGATAGAACATCGTCTGATGGGAAAATGGGACCCCCAGAAAGAAAATTTGCAAAGTCTGTTTGCTGACGGACAAGAAGTCAAAAATTTTCTTCCTTATCCATTTTGTCTGGCCTATCCTGTGGAATCAGAAGCTTCTGATCTCGGTTCTATTGAAAATTGGCTACTAGAACCAAAACTTGACGGCATCCGTGGACAGCTAATATATCGTCAAGGTGAGCTGTATGTATGGTCGCGCGGAGAGGAATTGGTCACAGAAAAATTCATTGAGTTCGAAAACCTCAAAGGTTTGCTACCCGACAATGTTGTTTTAGATGGTGAAGTTATTCCTTGGAAAGATGGTATTCCGTTGGATTTTAGCATTATGCAGACTCGTATTGGCAGAAAGACACTTACTAAAAAAATTTTAGAGGAAGTGCCTCTCGTGATGGTATGCTATGATATCTTAGAATGGAATGGTGAAGATATACGTGATCGAAGTATGCGAGAGCGCCGCGCACTGTTAACTGAATTGCTAGCTGATGATCGTTTAGCACCTTATCTCAAGATCTCTGAACAACTTGATATGCATAATTGGGAAGAGGCTGCGGCCTTTCGGGAGCAATCATTGATACACCGTTGCGAAGGTTTGATGCTGAAAAATTGGAATAGTAAATATGAAGTAGGTCGTAAGAAAGGACATTGGTGGAAGTGGAAAGTAGATCCCATGACTGTAGATGGTGTTCTAATCTATGCACAATCGGGAAGTGGACGAAGGGCAAACTTGTTTACAGATTACACATTTGCAGTATGGGACAAGGACGAGCTAGTGCCATTTACGAAAGCTTACTCTGGACTGACAGATAAAGAACTAATCCGTTTGGACAATTGGATAAAACGACATACTTTAGAAAAATTTGGACCGGTAAGACGTGTCGAACCTAGCTTAGTATTTGAATTAGCTTTTGAAGGTATTGGACTGAGTTCACGACATAAATCGGGAGTAGCCCTGAGGTTTCCACGAATACTTCGCTGGCGTGAAGATAAGCTTGCAAAAGATGCGAATACAAAAGAAGATTTACTACAACTTATAGCACAGCGCAATGAATCAGTTAGCTGACGTATGGTTTTTTAATAAAGGTTGGGAAGCTCATCAATTCCAAAAAGAGGCTTGGAAGTCTATTGCTAAAGGTAATTCGGGCTTGCTGAATGCAGCGACTGGATTTGGAAAAACCTTTGCGATTTGGTTCGGTATATTGCATCATTATTACGAAGATAAGTCCTTTTTGAAGAGAAAGGAAAAGTTTAAGTCACCTAAGCTACATGCGCTCTGGATCACGCCCTTGCGCGCTTTATCTAAGGAGATTTATAATAGTACATCGGAAGTCTCTGCAGAATTGGATCTAGATTATAAAATAGCTTTACGTACTGGCGATACGACAACAGCAGATCGGCAGAAGCAGAAAAAAAATCCACCTCAAGCTATGATCACTACACCCGAAAGCATACACTTGTTGTTGGCTTCCAAAGGTGCTACGGATTTCTTTAAAAATTTAGAATTTATCGTAGTTGATGAATGGCATGAATTGCTAGGTAGTAAACGTGGTGTGTTGGTGGAGTTAGCTATTAATAGGTTGCGTGCTATCAATCCGAAAATCAAAATTTGGGGTATTTCTGCTACTATTGGAAACCTAGAGGAAGCTAAAAATATCCTTCTTGGTACACCCAATACTGGTGTATTGATCAAGGCTAAATTGCATAAGAAAATCGCTGTAGAAACTGTGCTCCCGGATAACTTAGAAAAATTTCCTTGGGCAGGCCACCTCGGCATAAAATTGTTGGACAAGGTTATATCTATCGTTAATCGTTATCAATCCACGCTTATATTTACCAATACCAGATCTCAATCCGAAATATGGTATCAGCAAATTATTCAACACTACCCTGAGTTTGCTGGGATACTTGCTATACATCATGGCTCACTAGCGGATGAACTGCGACTTTGGGTAGAGGATGCACTCCACGAAGGCAAATTGAAGGCTGTGGTCTGCACGAGTTCTTTGGATCTTGGTGTCGATTTTCGTCCTGTAGACTGTGTGATTCAAATTGGATCACCTAAAGGTGTAGCTCGATTTTTGCAAAGAGCTGGTCGTTCTGGTCATCGTCCTTATGAATTGTCAACTATTTATTTTGTTCCGACCAACTCACTTGAAATTATCGAAGGTGATTCGCTGAAATATGCTATTAAGGAGCAGATAGTCGAGCAACGTATTCCATATGTGCGTTCATTTGATGTATTAATACAATACATGATGACCTTAGCTGTTGGTGATGGATTTGATGCAAATACATTATTCAATGAAGTAAAACAGACGCACTGTTTTGAGTCTGTTACGCGTGATGAATTTGAACAATGCATGCAAATGCTCATACAAGGTGGTAAAACGCTAACTGCATATGAGGATTTCCATCGTTTGGTAGAGAAGGACGGACTTTATAAAGTTGAATCTAGGAAATTAGCTATGCGTCATCGATTAAGTATCGGAGCGATTGTTTCTGATGCAATGATGAAGGTTAAGTTTGCTTCTGGAAAATATCTTGGAAGTATCGAAGAGTCTTTTATTTCTAAATTAAATACGGGAGATGTCTTTTCATTTTCAGGTAGGCAGTTAGAGCTTGTCCGTGTGCACAATATGGAAGTCATCGCTCGACCAAGTTCGAAATCTAAAGGTATTATAGCCTCCTGGATGGGGGGAAGGTTCTCTATTTCACCAGATCTAGGAGTCGCGATACGGCATAGTTTCAAAAATATACATAGAAATACGGGACTAAGTCCAGAGCTTAAATTTTTAAAGCCATTATTTCAAGAGCAAGATAGAAGATCTGCATTGCCTCAAGAAAACGAGCTATTAGTTGAATATATTGAGACTAAATACGGTCAACATCTATTTGTATACCCATTTGAGGGCAAATTGATACACGAAGGTATGGCTCAAGTACTTGCTTACAGGTTAGGAAAGATTCATCCAGCATCTTTTAGTATCGCGAGTAATGAATATGGATTCGAATTGGTTTCTGAAACTAAATATGACTTGAATGCGGATATTTTAACTGCACTTCTATCGCCTAAAGGATTACATGAGGATATTAGTTCTGGTATAAACGTACAAGAGATGGCGCGTCGAAGATTTAGAGATATAGCTAGTATAGCAGGGTTGGTTTTCCAGGGCTATCCAAGTGCTAAGATTCGCACAAAGCATCTTCAAGCTAATGCGGGCCTATTCTTCTCCGTATTCGAGGAATATGATGCTGAAAACTTGCTATTGCGGGAGGCTTACGATGAAGTGTTCGACTTTCAACTGGAAGAAGGTCGTATGCTGTTGGCTTTCGAACGTATTGCGCAGCACGAAATCGTGTTTAGAGAACCTAAAAAATTGACTCCATTTTCGTTTCCTATTTTCTCAGAATCCTTCCGTGAGAAATATAGCAATGAAGATTGGCAAGTTCGTATTGAAAGACTTAAATTGCAATTGGAAGGAAGTTTGGAATAATGGTGAAAAAGATCACACTAAATCGATTAGAAATACATTTACTTGCAGAGCGAGCTTTATTTATACCGCAATATGATATCTTAGTAATTTCAGATTGGCATTTAGGAAAATTAGGTCATTTTAGAAAAGAAGGATTATTTGTACCGCCAATGCAGCTTGAGCAGGAGTTTGGAAGATTAGCTGCACTAATGGAGGAAACCAATTGCCGGCAAGTCGTATTTCTAGGGGATTTATTTCATTCAGACTACAACTATGAATGGGACCAATTGGTGTTATTTCTGGATAAATACCCAGAGATAAAATTCATATTAACGACAGGAAATCATGATATATTGGCGCAAAAGCATATTATAGCCTCACCAATCATCCAAGAAAAATTGATCATGTTACCAGAAGGTATCGTTTTATCTCATGAACCAATTCGACAATTGGATAGCCATTGTATCAATATTGTAGGGCATATTCATCCTGGATGTGAGATTACAGCCAAAGGAAGGCAACGTTTTCGCATGCCTTGCTTTGTACTAGAGCCTGGTCGCTTAACTATGCCAGCATTTGGTCAATGGACTGGTCTATATATCATTCCTAAAACGGAAGACAACAGAATATTTGCTATACTGAATACGACAGTAGCTGAATTGAAAAAATAAACTTATATCTGATTAGCCTTTAAGCTATTGTAGTTAATAATATATTGTGTTAGCTCTTTTACGCTGTCTTCTGAAGTCGCCCATGACGTAATTAATCGTATAGCTGCATATTCTTGATTTATAGGTTTCCAAATAAAGAACTCAAAATGTTGTTGTAATTCTTGAATTAGGGGCATAGGTAAAATAGGGAAGAGCTGATTCGATTCAGGAGGTGTTAAAAATTCATAACCTGCGTTTGTAATAGTATCTGCAATCAGAGTAGCCATTTTATTGGCATGCGCTGCTAATTCGAAATATAGCTTATCTTCAAATAAGCATAGAAATTGAATGCCTAATAATCTACCTTTTGCCATCAATGCACCGCGCTGTTTCAAGATATAATCAAAATTGTCAGCTAGAGCTGTATTAGTAAATATAATGGCTTCTCCAAGTAGCGCGCCGTTTTTGGTTCCACCAATATAAAATACATCTGTGTAGGTTGCAATATCAGCTAAGGTTAAGTCGTTGGTATTTGCTGTCAAAGCATGTCCTAATCGTGCACCATCCATAAAGAGGTATAAATTGTGCTTTTGACAACAGTTGTACAGTTTTTGTAACTCCTCTTTCTTATAAATACTTCCTATTTCAGTGGAATTAGAAATATACACCATCCGTGGAGCTACCATATGGGGGCGCATATTGTATGCTTGTAGGGCTTCTTCAATTTTTTCTACAGTCACCTTTCCATCTGATGAATCTACGGTAATAATTCGATGGCCTGTAGCCTCTATAGCTCCTGTCTCGTGTACATAAATATGACCTGTCGATGCAGCAATAACTGCTTCGTGTGGTCTTAAAAGGTGAGCTATAACTAATAGATTTGTTTGGGTACCGCCCGAAACAAAAAAAATAGAAGCATCGTCACAAGCAATCGCTTGTCTGATGTAGTCTTTTGCTTGCTTAGTGAAACTATCATCACCATAGCCATTCTCTTGCTGCAAATTGCTCGTTAATAATTTTTGGAGAATACGTGGGTGTGCCCCCTCTGCATAATCATTTTTAAAACTGTACATTAAAACACCTTTTATGATGTAAAGTTACGTAAAGACAGCTTAATATCTTACTACGATTCTCACTTAGTTAACTAGTTGAGTAAGTTCATTATAGCTCTTTAATTTTAATATTTCTGAACGATACCCCATGCGCCCAATCTTGTAGAGCTATTTTTCCGCGTGTGCGAACACCAAATTCAGGTTTGTCTCTAAAGCTACTTTTTTTGATAGCGGCTTTCCACTCCTCTGAATTGAAGTCCATTTCGGCGGTCAATACCTCATTTAAATAAAATTTAACCTTACCATCTTGCTGAATAATACGCGATTGATTCCATTCGCCAAGTTTTTTGGTATTAACAAAATTTTTCTGAGGTTGAAAACCATAGAGACATCCCGGTCTTTTGAATGGCACATCGATATCCGGATGAGAATCTTCCAATAATTGATATTCTGGACCAGTAGTCCAGGCTGTTGGTAGTGTATCTTGTTCCAATACATTTATGAATACGCCCGAATTACCTTCTTTTGCGAGTTTCCATTCAAACTTTAAATCATAATTTTCGTATTCCTTATTCGTTACCAAATCAGTACGTTTTCCTTCTTCATTAGGATCACAATAAATTTCACCGTGCTGCGTTCTCCATGCACCTTTGAATGTTGGCTTGTTGTAAAGATGCCATTGATCTAGTGATTTTCCATCAAATAGTAAATGCCATCCTTCTTTGATTTCGCTGTTGGATAGTCCATTAATTGGTGTTGGGTTATTACATCCGTTATTGGATAGTACAATAGAAGCTGCAAGCGCTATAAAAGCCTTTCGTTTGAGGTGATTCAGCATAATTGGTTAAGATTTGAGTGTATGAAAGTTACTACATTTTAAATTAAATACAAATTATGAGCTGAAGAATCATGATATTAAAAAACACATGAGATCAAAATATCTTACCGTAAGTATAGCGTAATTGAAGTAGGGGTGGGTATTAAATAGAAAAAGGAATTTAAGTTTGGAAGCCCTTAAATCCCTTTTTAAAAATCATCTGAGATGATGACTGCGGAGAGCGAGGGATTCGAACCCCCGAACCTGTGACAGTTAACAGTTTTCAAGACTGCCGCATTCGACCACTCTGCCAGCTCTCCGTCACAAAAGTAGAAAAACTAACTTAATATCCAAAACATATTTTGTTTATATACACTTACTAATTGATAATAAGGCGTATAATTTTAAAACTCCATATTTTATAGCGCAAATATTGGGTGAAAAATATTTTAGACACAATAATAAGTGAACATAATATGTCTTTATAATAAATATTATGTTAATTAATGTAATATTTAGATTTACGATTTTGTTAAAATTAGATGATGTCAGGTATTATAGTATGTATGTTTAAAATATCTTGTGTTACTATTTCGAAAATATTTGTTAACTTAAATAGCTACTAAACAAATATTAGAATACATAACCAAATAACTTAATTTTATTATTTACCTATTATGCTATTAAATAAAGGAAAGCTAATCATGATTTTTTTATGCCTATTGGTATGGAATGCAAATGGACAACAAAATCTAGATTTCTCAGGTGCTCAAGGTATTATTTCCCCTCAGGTACATGCTGACAATAATGTTACTTTCACACTGTATGCACCTCATGCTGATACAGTGTATTTGCAAGGAGATTGGATGAAACCAGAAGGGTGGGCACCAGGCAAAGTATTGATGACTAAGGATGATAAAGGTATATGGTCGCATACCGCTAAATCCTTAGGATCAGACTTATACATGTACAATTTTATCTTAGATGGAGTAAAAATTGTTGATCCCAATAATGTATATCAGATAAGAGATATCAGTAACTTATTCAGCATTTTCATTACAAATGGTGAGAAATCAGCTAATTATAAAGTAAACGATGTACCTCATGGGACAGTTTCTAGAGTTTGGTATGATTCACCAACGTTGGAAACTAACCGTCGATTGACAGTTTATACTCCACCAGGATATGAATATAGCCGTAAAGACTACCCTGTACTATATCTATTACATGGAGTAGGCGGGGACGAAGAGGCTTGGATTAGTCTTGGACGTACAGCTCAAATTTTAGACAATTTAATTGCTTCAGGTAAAGCAAATCCTATGATAGTAGTAATGACAAATGGACACACATCAAATCAAGCCGCTCCTGGTGAGTCTTCTAAAGGCCTGTACAAACCTGTAATGCGCACACCAGATGTTGGTTCGGGAGCTATGGAAAGTAGCTTTGAAGATGTTATTAAATTTGTGGAAAAGACGTATCGTGTGACAGCCAATAAGCAATCTCGTGCAATTGCTGGTTTATCTATGGGTGGATCGCATACATTGTTTATTGCAGCTCATCTCAATGATACGTTTGACTATGTAGGGTTGTTTTCTGCAGCTTATCGATTAAATAAGGCTGATGATCCCAATCAGCCTAAAGTCTATGCGAACTTTGATAAAAACTTAGAATTACAAATAAAGAATAGTGTTAAGTTATATTGGATAGGCATGGGTAAGACTGATTTTCTATATCAAGTAGGTACAGACTATCGTAAATTGTTAGACGACAAGGGTCTAAAATACGTATACCGGGAGTCGGAAGGTGGGCATACGTGGGCGAATTGGCGTTTATACTTATCTGAGTTCATTCCACAACTTTTTAAATAGTTTGTATTTATTATTCATCTTAAATGGTCGTAATGGGTTTGTTACGACCATTTTTGTTTAGTGTATTTGTAGTTTTACAGAATCCTTTAAATGTGATTTAATAGAATGAATTTTCATTTTTTATGATTACGCAGATTTAGAACTGCATACTATTTGAGTAATAGAATATCCTTGTATTTCAGTAAGTTATTTGTTAATATGGTTGATATTTCGTATATTTGCACTACTCAAGGAAATACTTCTTATAAACTTGGCTGTTTATAGATCCATAGCATCTTCAAAGAACCATCTCCTACATATTTTTTACATAATCATACTTAATGGCTAAAAGTCAATTAACATTCAAAAAGAAAGAACAAGCTAAAAAGAAACAATTAAAGAAGCAAGATAAGCTTGAACGTCGTGCTCAAAACAAATTAAACAACGATAAAGGTAAATCGCTGGAAGATTTATTCGTCTATGTCGATGAACATGGAAATCTATCCGAAAGTCCACCACTTGTAAAATTCAAAGCTACAGATGAGGATTTAGTAAGACCTACTGTCGATGAAGACGCTTATTTATTCGGTAAAGTATCTTACTATAATGATGCAGGTAGCTACGGATTTATTCGTGACAACGTAACTAGAGAAACTGTATATTTCAATGATACATTAGTCGGTAAAAAATTATTTATCGATCAGAAAGTTCAATATCGTTCGATCCGCGGAAAAAAAGGAACACAAGTTTCTGAAGTTATCGTAATTGCATAACTTCATTACAACCAAAAATATAAAGGTTGCGGCACCAATCGCAACCTATATTTCTTAAACTAAACAAATGCTTTATGAGAAAAGAAATCTTTTTAAAACCAACATATGCTGTTACGCCAACTCTTAAAGTCATTTATACGATGAGTAAAGAAGGTAAGTATCATCATATAGCGTGCGAAGTAGATCTGTCTTACAATAAGCCTGAATGGCTTGAAATGTCAAAATTTAATTTTATATCAATAAAGGATAAAGATCACTACAGTCTTTTATTTGATGATCTAAAATTCAATAAGAATTTATCGACGATTCATTTTATCGATCAGGTATATGCAAGTATTATGCAAACCAACTCTTACAGTTTTGACCAATAAAAAAGCTGCATAAATAAATTTATGCAGCTTTTTCAATGATATGTATAATCAGTAATTATCTTACTACTCTTACATTAACAGCGTTTAAGCCTTTTCTACCATTTTCTACTTCGTAGGTAACTTGATCGTTCTCACGAACATCGTTTTTAAGACCTGAAGTATGTACGAATACATCTTCACCACCGTTTGCTGGAGTAATGAAACCAAAACCTTTAGTGTCATTGAAGAATTTTACTGTACCTTCTAACATAACTTTTAAATATAAATTGTAACAAAATTTGTAGTCTCACTGCAAATGAATTTCTTCACAAGCCTGATCTACCATTATTTAACTGCGGTGACAAATTCTTCCTAAAAAGGACCTGAAACCATTTCTAAACCAAGAAATTTAATAAAATTGGAATTTAGTATAGTTAAAATGACGATAAGGGAAACTGTTAAATTGGCTACCTATATAGTGGCGAACCACTGTTCTTATTTTATTCTAATAACTAAAAAACAACAGATTAATTATATTCTCTGTTTTACTGATGTAAAGATAAGTATAAAATCTTATAATTACGAATTATTTATGTGATAAAGATTTAATTAATGAAACATGGGAGATAAATGCCCCAGTCATTGTTTTGTATTCGTTGTATTGTAAGCCGAATTCAGCGCAAGTTTTCTTCACAATCTTGTTTAGCTCAGGATAATGTATATGACTAATCTTCGGGAATAAGTGGTGTTCAACCTGAAAATTTAATCCGCCCAGTAACCAAGTTGTGATTTTGCAGTTCGTAGCAAAATTAGAGGTACTATTTATTTGGTGAATCATAAATTGCTCTTCTACCAAATCATTCTGGATGGTTTTGAATGTTGTGTCTTCAACAACGTGTGCCAATTGGAATACGATAGCCAGACTTAAACCACATACAACTGCTGCAATTGTAAAGCCTATTAGAGCTGGAACCCAACCTAGTACTGCAATTGGAATCAGAATGAATATAATAAAATGAACAATTTTCGTACTCCAAAAAATAACTTTTTCACGTCGTGGAAATGCAAACTTAGAACTTGTTTTACTCATCTTTTGACGAAAGTATTTTTCATAATCTTGGTAGAAAATCCAAGCTAAATATGAAACACCATATAGTAATAGGAAATAATAAGTTTGGAATTTGTGATATGGTTTCACTTGTTGGTCATGATGTATGCGCATAAATTTCACTTCTATATCATGATCCTCACCATCTATATTAGTATATGTATGATGAGCTACATTATGTTTTAATTTCCAAAAGAAAATATTACCACCAAGTAGGTTTAGTGTATAAGAAAGAATATTATTTAATTTTTTATTCGATGAAAATGAATCATGTCCTGCATCGTGCATGATATTAAACCCTATTGCTGCGAAATTAATCCCTAATAACATACATAACAAAATATTTATGTAAGTAGGAAAGACTTGAAGTAGAAGTAATATATAGATACTTGCTAAGGAAAAGAGCAGGATAAAGGCCTTTAAGTATAGCTTGGAATTTCCTGTTTTTGTTTTTTGATTTTGTTGGAAGTAATGTTGGATATTTGATTTTAAGGTTTTAGAAAACAATAGGTCCTCATTGCTAAACTTGATTTTTGACATTAAAAATAATTGAAAATTTGTACTAAGTTAATACGTATGTGCTAAATATACTATGTAAAGTTAAACATAAAAAAATACGTTTAATATATAAATCTGTTAATGTTATGTTAAACTTTTTGAATTTCCAAAACTATTGCCTAGTTAATCATTATTCTATGAAATATGTAGGATAATATATGACCGTTTTTACTTGATTATTCTGTCACATTCTCAGTATTTTCTTTGTTGTATTTTTCAAAGCAGTTTCTATCCATATTGATATGGTACGTATAGTTGGTACATACAATTATATCGTTTGCATCAAAATGTTTTACTACACCATTTTTTTCTAACACGACTACCCAGCATGAATTTTGATGCATGCCATAGTCAATAATGAAAAGACAATGTCCCTTTCCCAGTGGGGTATCCACGAATATTGTTGGATTCAATTGTAATATCATAAGTAGTAGTGTTTATGTGCTTAATAAACATACCAAAGATTTAATAGTTTGTGAAAATGTATAAATTTTGATTTTACTAAATACTGTAATAAGCAAGACATTAAAACAAAATTATAAAGATGCTGTTAACCTAATAGTTGATATTATAAACATTAAGATTATGGCAATGAATACTGGAAATGAAGATCAAGTGAGTAAAGCAATTGAACAGGAAACTTCCAAAATTCCATCAGTTGTGTTTTTAGGCGCAGCTATGGCTGTAATGGGTATTTCTGCAGCATTAAAGTGTGCCCGTGGCAAAGACGATGAAAATGCTTTGTTTATTGGACAATGGGCAGCGCCAATATTGTTACTAGGTATATATAATAAAATAGTTAAGACTTCAGGTCACGATTAATAGTTGGAGAACAATAATGTATTCCGTTTCAGTTTAATGTAAATGATGGGGACTTCTACAACATAATTTTTCAGTATACATCATATCTGAGACACTTTTAAAAAAAAATTAAATCACTATGGCAACAGCAAGAACAAATATGGAAGCTAAGGCTCCAAAATCGGGTGTGGGAAACAGAGGTGCAAGTTTAACTAAGTCAACAACTGCTACCGCAAAAAAAACAATCGCTCAAAAAACAAAGAGAGAAGAAGATGATGCGTCTGCTACTAAAAAAGCTGCAACAAGTACATCTCGAAAATCTAATGATTCAACAGATAAAGGCGAGGCTAAAATAACAAAAAGTACAACTAATAAATCCACAGCTAAAACAGCTGAAAAAAAAGACAGTAGTTCCAATACGAAGCGTTCAACAAATAAATCTGGCAAAAAGAAAAGTGATAGCAATACAGTGACTACTGTAACCAAAGAGAATAAAAAGTCTAATTTAAAAAATGCTGATAACAAGAAAGAAAACGTGTTAGATAAATCTTCGAAGGTATCCTCAAAATCTTCGAAGAAGGCTGAAAAAAAAGGAGATGGGAAAGTATCTAAAGCTCGTGCCAAAAATTCTGGGTCTAAGGAGCCAAAGAAATCTAAACAATCAAAATCAACTAAAAAATCACAAGTTGATGATAACAATGTTAATGTAAAAAAATCTAGTAAAACCAAAAAATCAGATAAATCAATATCTAAAAATAATTCAGATGATAGTACAGCGAAGAGTCTAGCTGATTTGTATGAAGATGGACTTAAAGATATTTATTGGGCAGAGAAGGCTTTGAAGAAAGCGTTACCTAAGATGCACAAAAACGCTTCTTTACAAAAATTGAAAGATGCATTATCTAGTCACTTAGATCAAACAGAGGATCATATTTTAAGACTTAGTAAATGTTTCGAAGAGTTAGGCCAACGAGCAACAGCAGAAAAGTGTGACGCAATGGCTGGTTTGCTCGAAGAGGCTGATGGTCTAATGAAAGATGCTGAAGAAGGCGCTGTAAGAGACGTTGCCATAATAGCAGCTGCTCAGAAAGTTGAGCATTATGAAATAGCTACGTATGGTACATTAGCAGCTTATGCTAAAGTATTGGGGTATAGAGAAGGGTTAAAGCATTTGATATATATACTAGATGAAGAAAAAGCTTGTGATGATTTGCTTAGTAAAATAGCAGATAAGGCTTTGAATACTAAGGCTAAATAGGAATTAAAATTAAGAGTAGCAGTAAAACATGCTACTCTTAATTTTTTTTGCGTCAGATAAAACTTGATCTCAACTTTTATGAAATTTCATTTAAGTACAACGATTTTATTTTTTTTACAAGTCTGTCATCTTTAACATATCTCATTTCTTTCTCTTTGAAAATTGTTTTCTTTGCCCTAGCTTCTGCAGTGTTTACAAATTTTGTAAATGTTTGCAGATATTTTTGACGCAAAGATTTTTCCTTCGACTTTTCTCTTTGAATATAATCACAATATGAAACCTCAACAGTAATATTTATGATATTAGTATCAATCTGCTGTTGGAACAAAATAATGGGGTCAGCAAGTGAATTGATATATATCGCAAATGCAGGGAGCTTCTGATGATCTTCTACTACATAAGCAGCGAAAAATAGATTGCCTATTTGCATCTCATCTATTAATATTAATTTTTTCATAATAGTAGAAGTCATAAATTGGTGTTAGATTTTTATTAAAGGTACACATTTAGAGTATATCTCCTAAATAAATCTCATTCTGGTAAAAATAATACAACTATTGGCTGTTAAGCATTATATTTAACCATGTTTATCAGTATGAAGAAGTTAGTTAATTATGCTATACAGGAAGATGTAATATAAAACAAATTTTAATTATAAGTTATATAAGAATTTAATATTAGTGCTATTCTGGTAACTTATGAGTTATAGTTATAAACAATTATTATAGTAAATAAATGATTGCCAGAAACATATAGTAGATTCTGCACCTTGATTATAGTTGACTGCTTGATGTTCTAAACCGTCACGACATCCTTTGGTGTTTTCGTCGAATAGTACTAGTCTTTCAGAATTGATCCCGAAATACCAATTGTAACAATCATGTGTTGTCCCCCTAAATTTTTCAGTTAAATTTAATTTCTTACAAATACCATATAATAGGAGTAGCGAAGGGATTTCAATAGGTTGCTGGCCATCCACATTATTCAGATCACCTTTACAGTACCAACCATCATTCCCTATCAATCGTAGATATTTATTCTCGAATAGTAATTTATCTAAAAATAGAGCGCTAATACATCCAATGTCCTTATATTTCTTATTTTGCGTTATATCAAATGTTAACAGTAAAGCGTATGGAATAATTGCGTTATCATAACTTATTATTTCTTCAAACCAATTCCATTCATTCGTGCTACACAGACTATATTCTTCTGCAATATATTCAGCGAGTGGTAAAATATAGTTATCTAAATAATGTTTTTCATGAGATGTCTGGTAAAACCAAATCATACCAACTAAAGTATATGCAACAGCCCTTATAGATACTAATTTTCTAGCATGTGGTATTGCTTTGTAGAATATTTGCTGCACTATCATTTTATACTTTTGCGAAGTATCATATTTCAGCGTGGCTCCTAAAGCCATAATCGTTCTGCCATATGCATCTGGAGTACATTCATCATCTAGAAAATCCATACTATAACTTAAGAAATTATGAAAATTACCATCCGACTTTTGCATGTAAATTATATAGCTGAGGTAAGTTTCAATCAAGGAATCACATGTGAACTTAGGATAGCATTTATTTGATATGATCATTAATTGTAATGCTCTAGCATTATCGTCTAAGCAATAACCATGATGTGGATTTGGGATATGAAAATTTGCGTGTTGGATTATCCCAACATGACTAGTTAGCCTTTTAATGTGTTGGAAGTCAATTTGTATAGGTTGATTAGGCATAAAATTTAGTCACTGATATTATGTAATACTTGTAAATATTTTTTGCCTATTGCAGGCCATTGCATAGTTAGACCAATATTTTTTGCATTCATCCTGTATTCTTTTAATACCGCAGGATTTTCAATTAATTTATACAAAATATTAGAAAGTTCAGTGCTGTCATTGAATGGAAATAGGAGGCCGATATCATCATTAAGTATATCTTTTGCATAGATATAGGGAGTAGATACCACTGCTGCTCCTGCACCAATAGCGAAGGACAATGTGCCGCTACTTATCTGATCTTCATTTGGATATGGTGTAACATATATGTCGCATGCTGTCAGATATTTAACAAGTGTCTCTTCGCTAGCAAACTCATTGATAAATAATACTTGATCATCAACCTCTAGCTCTTTACATTTCTGTATTAATAAATCCCTATAAGTTTCTCCCTCATGTTTTAATACATTCGGATGTGTAGTACCCAATATTATATAGATAAGCTTTTTATGTGGCAGGGTTGCTACTGCTTGGATAGCGGTTTCAAAACCTTTTCCTCGACCTAGAAATCCAAAACTTAAAAGAATTACTTTATCTGTAATGCCAATATCACTTTTTGCCTTAGCATGATCAAAATTAAATAAGGGTACACCATGAGGAATATGACTTATTTTATTCGTTGGAACACCATATAGATCTATTAGCAATCCTACCGCATACGCTGTCATGACAACGATGTAGCTACTCTTAGCAGAGATTTTTTGCAGGATTAAGTGCTGGTCGGTTGAAGGCTTTTGAAGAATGGTATGGAAGATAGTTAGTATCGGAATTTTTATATCTTCAGTTAACTTTAATACGAAATCACCAGATTCACCTCCAAATATTCCGTATTCGTGTTGTAATATACAGCAATCATAATTTTCATTTATCACTATGGCCGCTTCTTCGTAGCTGTATATCTCGTGTTTGGTAATAACTAATTTTACATCTGTCGTATAATCAACATTTTCATATTCAGCAATAGCTAAAATATCAACTGTAGTTGATTGATCTAATAGTAATGCTTTTCGTAAGTCGTGAGTATGAGTCGCAATACCACACTTGGATGGCAAATAGGTAGAAATTATTACTATTTTCATTGTAATTTTTAAGAGTAGGTATCTTTACAACAATGAAAAAGCTGTTTTGTTTAGATAAAATTTATTTTAGCTGATTTATGCTCATATAGGCTTTTGTATATTTGGCGTATTCTTTACGACAAGATTTGATAATGAAACGTTTATAATGCGATGAAAAGCGAGATTGCCGTTATATGGTTTCATCAAATTATTAATTTCCGTCTTATTGGTAGATTGCAGCCATAACAATCTATTTTCCGGTGAAATTATCAGTGGCATACGTTTACGCGGATTGTGTATTGAGCTGAGCTGGTTATTTGCTGGGGTGGTGATGATGGCAAAAGTTGGATAGGATTCATCCGAAGTATGATTATCGAACATAGCATATACTATACCTAATGTGAAGATCTCTTTGTTTTCTTGATAAATGAAATATGTGTTGGTTTGTGAATGATCAAGAGCTTTATTTGTCTCAAAATAACCATTCACATATAATAATCCCCTTTGCCGTTGAATATAAGGTTTATAAGAGCGTTTGGTATAAATACTTTCCGCAGTAGCATTGAATGTATGAGTATATAGATTAGCGTCCTCTTCATTATGTATCCAATATGGTATTAGTTTCCAGCGTGCAGCACCAATACTTTGCAATTTATTATTCAATGTTACGGGTAGGTAAGGTCTGTCTAAAGCAGAGATATGATAATTTTCAAATCCTTCGTAATAAATTATATGCTCTGGAAAATGGAGCTTTAATTTTTTCTTTGATGGTGTCGCTATATGGTAACACATAATTTGAAAAACTATAGTTAGATTAGCTATGATTTACATAGATTATATATCTTATTGTTATTTCATATTTAACAGTCTTTTTTCGTATTTGTTTACATGATATTCATCTCAGCGATTTAATTATTTCTAATTGTGCTATGAAATTTGTAATTTTTGCTATATAAGCTTTGAACAAGTTATTCTTTAAATGAAAGAGCGATATCGTCGGATATCGCTCTTGAGACATTAAATATTTCTATAAGCTTATCTAACATTAACTGCTGAAAAACCTTTTTCATCTTTTTCTACATCTAATGTGATTACATCATTTTTTCTAACCTCATTCATCAATCTTGAAGAGTGGACGAATAAATCTACTAATCCATTTGCTGGCATGATAAAACTATAACCTTTGGATTCGTTGAAAAATTTTACTATTCCTTCTTGTATTTTATGTGGTGTTATTGTGATAAAATGTTATTGTTGTAAGTAGGAACTTTAAATCCTATCAAGTTTTGAATTTTATTGAACTGAGGACGTTCAGTATCTGTACAAAAAGATATAGCTACGCCTGAATTTCCTGCTCTACCAGTTCTACCGATGCGATGAATATAGGTTTCTGTCTCTTGTGGTAGATCATAATTTATTACCAAAGGGAGTAAGGCGATATCGATTCCTCTTGCCGCGATGTCTGTAGCGATTAGTATGTTGGAAGTTTTGCTTTTGAAAGCATGCAAACTTTTTTCACGCGCATTTTGTGATTTATTACCATGAATACATTCTGGCGTATAACCTTTGTTTACCAAATATCTTACCAATTTATTAGCACCAAATTTCGTGCGTGTAAATATCAAGGTTTGTTCTTTTTGATTAGCTTCTAAGATATCTTTTAACATCTCGGGCTTAGATTCTGCTGCCAAAAATATAACCTTTTGATCAACTGTATTTGAGGATGACGACACAGGGTCTACACCGATAAACTCTGGCTGCACTAATATCTCATCTGCAAGTTTTCTGATATTATCAGGAAGCGTCGCAGAGAATAAAAGATTTTGTCTTTTGACAGGAAGTTTGCGTATGATTTTCTTGATATCATTTAAGAATCCCAAATCCAATAAGCTATCTGCCTCGTCTAATACAAAATGCGTGATTGCCGAACAGTCAATTATATTTTGTTGAATCAGATCTAAAAGACGACCTGGTGTAGCAATGATAATATCGACACCTTTTTGCAAGATAATTTCTTGTCTTTTTTGTGGTACACCACCGAATATGGTTGTATGGGCAAGGTTCAGGTACTTGTTGTAAGAAACAATATTTTGTCCAATTTGAGAAGCTAGTTCTCTAGTGGGGGTGATGACTAATACGCTGACTTTGTTTTTAGTTTTTCTTTGCTGCGATACCATCTGCAATATTGGTAACACAAATGCCGCAGTTTTACCTGTACCCGTCTGCGCACAACCAATAATGTCTTTGTGTGACAAAATCGCAGGTATAGTAGCTTTTTGAATAGGTGTAGGCGTATTATGCCCAAGGTCTTTGATAGCATTTAGTATAGGCGCTATGAGACCCAAATTTTGAAATTCCATTTGAAATTATAAAGGAAATATGTATTACATGAATACATTGCATTATGAATAATGCTACAAGACAATCTATTGCAATATGCAATATTCAATTACTTATTAATAAAATATAAGGGGGACAAATGAATAAAATGGCTACCTAACGACTATCATCGTCTCTATATATTATAACTAAAGGTGTATCATCGAAATTATTTCGATTAATAGATCCTTGTATTTCTTTTGTAAATGTAGGTTTAATATTTGGTATAAACTAATTATCAAGTCATAGAGATTGGTACTATTGCAGAATGTTTAGACTAATATAGTGCGATATGGAAATAATATTAAGTACCAGCTTTTTTATGATGTTGATTCCTGCTAGGTATTTTACTCATGTGCGTATGCTTTAACTATTAATCTCCATTCGATGTAGTAACGTCATTAGTCAACCAAAATACACGTATGTTATGATCACCACATGTTTACTTTTATTGGTGTTTGATATGTCGCTTTAGTGATTTTTTTGCAGTTATATGTCATTTATACGGGTCTAAAGCTTTATTAATGAAGATTGTCCACCAATTGTCCACCGTCTATCTTCACATATTTGTACTTATAATATCTACCTTTGGAGCTACATAATACCAACAACTATGTATGAATTACATGTCAAAACTTATATACTATTTTTGCTACTAATAATAACTAATTTGAAAGGTTTTGCTCAAGATCAACATGCATATAAACATAGTTTTCCAGCTAAAAGTTTAACTATTCGTACAAATATTCCTACGTGGTTATTCTTAGTACCAAGTCTAGGTATCGCATACAGGTTATCAGATCGTGTGGAATTGGCAGCAGATGGAGCCCTGTCCACATGGGTATACAAGCGTAAGGAGAAGTCAAATTATTGGCGAGTGTGGAATGTATCACCTCAGATACGCACCTTTATTAACGCTGATCATAGTACATATATGGGGATTAAGTACAGTTTAGGACGATATAATATTTCTAGAGAGCAAGGTAATTATTGGTCGAGTGGCATATCAATTGGTAAACAATACTACGCAGGAAAGAATCTTTTGATTGATTTAGGATTAACGTTGGGTTTTATGAAGTTTAGTGAAAGAGAAAAATACATTCAAGAAAACAATACTTTTTACCGTATAGAAAATAAGAAAGATAATCATTATTGGGGACCAACAGCTGTTTCAATTTGTTTAGCACGTAAGGTGAATTAATGTTTCTAGAGTTATTAATAAATCTACATGATATATAATCAAATAATGAGGATATTTAGTTTGGTGGTAATACTACTTTCAATTACTTCATGTTCTAAAATTGCACTAGAAGAATTGCCTAGGATTACACTTGTAATGAACTGGGATGATAGTAATCCAGACATAAATACCCCCAATTCCTTTATTTTTCAAATTGGCGATCATAAGTTT
>JAZQRD010000034.1:0-5992 GCA_045629405.1 Sphingobacterium sp.
TTGTACATCTGCACTAGCTTGATACAGAAAATCGCCGATATGTCTACCCAATACAATCTGGTTTGCCAATACATTGATATTGACTTTATCCGAAAATTTATATTGTAGATCACCTTTCACCATACTATTTTGAAAGAAATCGTCTGTCAAGCTATCAGCATACCAAATCAGATCATTTTGAAAACCGACGTTCAATTTCGCTTCATTCTTTAATAATGACTTATTTCGTAAGTAGAAAGCATACGTAAACTCGTTGGATATCGTCGTTACCTTGGTGGTGTCTTGTACACGTATTGCTTCATTATAGGGGAATGCACCTTCTCGATCTGATTCATTCTTAAAAAACAGATATTTGCGCTGACGAATAGTTGTATTATGTGCTATAGCATTCGTAGGATGAATCTCCATCTCAGGCAATCCTTTGTGCAACGTATCTAATCGACCAAGATAATATGACTGTCTCAAAAATATGCCATTGTCGATCCACTTATTAAATGGACGATTCTCACGCTGACCTCGAAGACGAGTCAGTGCTCCAAATAGTGATGTGACGTTTGGATCTTTGAAAATAGAATCATTTACTACAGAACCATTTTCTGTAGCATCTATTTTATTAAATGTAGCATTGGCTATAAAATTGTAGCGTTTGTTTTCTGATTCATACCAAGTAGATACTGCACCTTTACGATCTGAATATTCTTGATTAGAGTAATATCCATCTGTATTGGTCGCATGATATTCAGCTCCTACATTCCACTTTGGGTTAATATTCTGTGCAATCTTAGCTCTAAAGACCTGATCGTCGAAGAAGAATCCTACAGCATATAGTTCCGAATATCGCGCACGTGCGCGATAATACTGTATAGAATCCGTATGCAATAAATAACGTTCTAGAGCATGATACCCCGGTTGAAAACCGATACTTTTATTCGGCGTGAACAATAAGTCACGTGTAGCAAGACCATATGAACCTAGGTTAATACTCGGATTCCAAGGTAGATTCTGCTTATTATAATATTGAAAATTATGATGGGATGTATCTATCTGCTTCGTATAGGTTGCAGATTTCAACATATCTAGCGTTGCATATCGTACATATTTTGCAGAGAAAACCACAGAATCTTTCTTGTTGTCTTCCTTAGCTCTAGCCGAGTCCAACGCAGAACTAAAGCCTTCTTCTTCTTGCGCAATAGCAAAATTAATGAAGGAGAAAAATGTAACTACAAGAAAAAGTATTCGAACTAAATGATTCATCTATATAAAACTATGTCCTGCAAAAATAACGGATAAATTAGACTTTATTGCATCGCAATTAACTCTTTTAAAATTGCAGTCAATTTGGGTTCTGCTTCCGCAGCAACAGCTACAATCTCTTCAAGAGATACAGGTTTCAAATCAGCATGAAATCCTTCGTCTGTGATAACAGAAATCGCAAATACAGGCAAACTCATATGGTTGGCAACGATGACTTCAGGTACCGTACTCATCCCTACAATATCACCACCGATAATACGCATATAGCGATATTCAGCACGTGTTTCCAAATTAGGTCCTGGAGCAGATACGTATACTACACGATGTGCTTTCACACCATGTTGCGATGCTAGTGACAGCGCTTGATCTTGCATAACTCTATCATATGGAGCACTCATATCTGGGAAACGAGGTCCATAGTTAGCGTCATTGGCACCACGCAAAGGATTATCAGGCAATAGGTTGATGTGATCGTCAATGATACCTAGATCACCCTTCTTAATATCAGGATTTAAAGAACCAGAAGCATTAGACACAAAGAGTTTTTGGATACCCAACTCTTTCATAACACGCACTGGAAATGTTATTTCCTGCATGCTATACCCTTCGTAATAGTGTAGACGCCCTTGCATGGCAACTACTTTGCGGCCATTTAGCGTTCCAAATATTAACTTACCAGTATGGAATTCTACAGTAGATATAGGAAAATTAGGGATATTGGCATACATGATTTGATGCGCAATGTCAATCTCATTGACCAGCTTACCTAAGCCAGTACCTAGAATAATACCAAATTCGGGAGTGAAATCGCCAATCTTATGGCGTAAGGCAGATATTGTTTCTTCTATCATGTGATACATGTGTGCAAAAGTTGTTAATCAAACTTAACGTTATTTTTTTGCACACACAAATCACAAGAATGCTTTATTTATTTGACAAAGCACTTTCTGATGCTTTACCAGGTGAGGTAATCATCAATAATAGGAAGGTGATAAGACCATTCCAAATAATTAAGTCTAGACCAATTACATAATTAGTATAAACTGAAATAACGTATGTATTCAATAAGAATAATATTAACGGTGAAATGATTGCGATGTAAGGAACTAACTTGTCCTTAACTGCGTATTTCGTAAATATACCGAACACAAACAATCCTAATAATGGACCATACGTATATGATGCTGCCGTAAAGATGGCGTTCACAACCGAGTCGTCATTGATCAATCGGAAAATCATAATCACTACAAGCATTAATACTGAAAAGCCAAAGTGTACCCAGTTTCTTTGTTTAACTAAAGCAGGATCATTTGGATTTGCCTTCTTATTGAAGTTTAAGAAATCGACACAGTATGATGTAGTCAATGCAGTCAAAGCTGAATCTGTAGTAGCAAAAGTCGCTGCAGTAAGTCCCATCATGAAAATAATGGCTGGAGCGATCGCTAAGTGATTCAATGCAATCTCCGGATATAAGTAATCGCGAGTCGCTAATGCTGAAATATCGATACCATTTTTCTCCGCAAAGATGTATAATAAAGCACCTACTGCTAAGAAGAAAATATTAATCACGACAAATACGGATGTAAATGTGATCATATTTTTTTGCGCTTCTTTGATAGTACCCATTGATAAATTTTTCTGCATCAAATCTTGATCAAGACCTGTCATAGCAATAGTAATGAAAACACCTCCTAAAAATTGCTTCCAAAAGTTTGCTTTGCTACCTACTAAGTCTTCAAAGAAGAAAATCTGAGAATAGGTACTGTTTTTTACAGCTTCAAAAGTTTCTACCACGCCAAAGTCAAGGCCTTTAGCCATGAAATAAATTGACAGTATCACTGCCGTGATTAGAAAAGTAGTTTGGAGTGTATCCGTTACGATAATAGTTTTCAATCCACCTTTATTTGTATATAACCAGATTAAAAGCAAACAAATAGCTACGGTAATAGCAAAAGGTACATTCCATGCATCGAAGATAAAATGCTGCAAAACAATAGCTACTAAGTATAAGCGGAATGCTGACCCGATAGTCCTAGAAACTAAGAAAATAGCTGCACCTGTCTTATAGGTCAAGTGTCCAAATCGTTCTTCTAAGTATGTGTAAATCGAAGTAAGGTTCATTCGGTAGTATAGTGGCAATAATACGTAGGCAATAATAATAAAGCCTACCGCATTACCTAATACAAACTGAAAGTAACTGAAATTAGAAGCTCCCACTGCTCCAGGAACAGAGATGAAAGTAACTCCTGATAATGCTGTACCAATCATACCAAAGGCAACCATGTACCATTTAGAATTACGATTCGCTACGAAAAATGTTGAGTTGTCTGATGACCCCTTCGAAGTAAAGTGAGCAACTGCTAGTAATATACCGAAGTAGAATACTAAAAATGATAATAAAATTATAGGTGACATGTAGTATAGTTTAGTCTGCTGTTAAATCTGTTGTGCTTTATATGCTTCTATAGCTTGACGCACATTACCAAATTGCTCTAATAATGTAGTTGCTGTTGCTTCATCAGCACCAGATTCATCCATCACCATACGCACACCTCTTGCTACAAGCTTGTGATTTGACAATTGCATATCTACCATTTTATTACCTACAACACGACCTAGTTTGATCATCACAGATGTACTAATCATGTTTAAAGCTAATTTCTGCGCAGTACCTGACTTCATACGAGTAGAACCTGTCACGAACTCAGGACCTACGATTACCTCTACAGGATATTTTGCAATTGCAGCGATCGATGATCCACCATTACATACTACACATCCAGTAGCGATACCTTTTGCGTTTGCTGTTTCAAGACCTCCGATAACGTAAGGTGTCGTACCAGATGCAGCTATACCAATGACGATATCACGATCATTGATGTTATATTCCTCTAAATCTTTCCAAGCTTGCTCAATATCATCTTCAGCAAATTCTACGGCCTTACGAATTGCAGTGTCTCCACCAGCTATTAAACCTATAACCCAGTCAAAAGGAACACCATAGGTTGGAGGACACTCCGAAGCATCTAGGATACCTAATCGACCACTTGTCCCAGCACCAATGTAAAATATACGACCACCGCGCTTCATGCAATCTGTCGCTACATCTACTAATGCTTCTATTTGAGGTATTGCTCTTTCAACAGCTAGGGGTACAGTTTTATCTTCGTTATTGATATTTGTAAGTAACTCAAGAGTAGACATCTTGTCTAAGTCCTGATAGTTGGATTCTTTCTCTGTTGTATTTATCATCGGTTCAGAAAATTTTTGACTTATAATATGAATTCGTAAATATGCAACTTTTTAATAAAACGTGCAAAAAAACGCAATTACATTTTTATTAATTCTACTATTTCATATTCTTGCATCTGCAAGAACTTAATTAATTCCTCCAATCTATGATAAAATTTATCTTTTCGTCTAGGATCGGTTCCCAAATGCACTAAAATATAATAGCCATTTAGTTTTTGTTTATTTTCAAAATCTTTTATTTGATCTAATAACTTTTGCGAAGACCAATAACGTTCATTCATCTCCGGATATGTATAGTCAGCTGGTGTACGCAGTCCTGGTGTATAATTGTACACATCCAGTCCCATTTCTCTAGACCAATCAACGACTTGCTTATTGTACCATTCGTATGGTGGGATAAACATATCTACATTATGAATACCTAATGTAGCCAGTTTATCGATATTATCCTGAAGGTCCTTTATAAGGATATCTTTACTAATAAGTAAGCTATCCCTATTTTCCCAAGGCGCATATAACAAATGTTGATCTGAATGCGGCCCAATATAATGCCCGTTATTGTGCAATCTTGCTATAGTACGTGCTGCAGATTCATCCGCCAATAATCTTCCCGTAACAAAAAATGAGCCTTTGACGTTAGTCTTATCAAGAACACGTTCAATATGCTCGAGTCCATCGATAAACTCATCCCCAGTAAAGACTAAGCTAACTTGTCTTCTTGATGTATCACCTTGGATGAATGCTCCAAATTGGTCAGTTACCTTTTTTTTTTGATGGCCGATTTCGACTCTGCTTCTTTTGCAGACAAAAGATAGATCAAAGATGCTGTTCCGTCCATGGTAGGCTCATTTGTACTGTAATCTCCAAAGTCATCGTGATATACCACTAAATCACTCTGAAATGCAGCATATTCATCAGGATTATTTAGTTGAATACCTATCAAACTATTGAAAATATTAGCGTATACTGGACCATCTACCAGACCTCCATCAATAGGGTAGCCATGTAAATGGGTGAATGCAGAGTGAGGATCTTCAGGTGTATCACCATGAGCTGGAAGACCATATACCATACTAGTACCCCAAGGATTCACGCCAAATAACCAATCAAAATTCGCTTGCTCTAATTCAGAAAATTGGTCGTCATTAGTCAATTGTTCGTACCAATAACATTGAATTGCGAATGATGTAGTCAGATTATTACTGCACCAGATGAATGGCACACCTCTATAAAACATATTGTCTTGAGCACGATTCCAGACTTGTTCAATCCCTTGTTTGTAATACGAAATAATTTCATCACGATCGGAACCCTTCAACGCCTTGGCTAACTCATAATGTCCAAGATTGATAAATGGATAATATTGATAATGATTGGCCGTGTCACGAGTCATCCATGGAGTGATTGTCTCTTGACGTGCATAGCCAATTCCTTTACTCAAATGTTGTGTAGAACCATATAACTGAAACATGGTCGCTTCAGCAAG
>JAZQRD010000035.1:0-18259 GCA_045629405.1 Sphingobacterium sp.
GAATAAGGGTATAGATGTAACCTTAGAATACAATAAGCGTATGACCAACGGTTTCTTTATGGCCAGAGGTACAATGAACTACAATTCAAACAAGGTCATTAAGGATGGTCAACCAGCTTGGGCTTACCCGCATTTGGATCGCATGGGACAACGTATCTCGCAACGATTCGGTTATATAGCAACTGGATTATTTAAGACTGATGAAGAAATCCAAAATGCTGCTACACAAGCTGGTGATGTACGTGTAGGTGATATCCGTTATAAAGATCTTAATGGTGATGGATTAATTAATTCTATGGACCAGACAGCTATTGGTTACGGGGCAGTTCCGCTTATGACGTATGGTTTGACACTAGGTGGAGGTTATAAAGGATTTGATTTAAGTTTATTTTTTCAAGGAACGGGGTTAGTAGATTTTAGTTATGCTAGTGGTTTTGGTACTACACCATTTTCACAAGGAGCTACGTACGGTAATATGTTCACGACAGTGTTAGATAGATGGGATCCAGCGAATCCAGATAAAGAGACTTTATATCCTAGACTTTCTACAAATGAAACTACGACGACGAATTATTATTCAAGTACTTGGTGGACTAAGCGTGCAGATTATATTCGACTAAAACAAGCTGAGTTAGGCTATAACTTCAATAACACATCTGGATTTTTAAAGAAATTAGCGATTAATAAAGTAAGGTTATATGCAAATGGAACCAACTTATTCACAATTTCTAAATGGGACTTTTGGGATCCAGAATTGGGAGACGGTCGTGGTCTAGTATATCCTTTAACTCGTGTGTATAATGTGGGTTTAAGAGTTAATTTTCAATAATTTAGTCTATACAAGAAATGAAAAATTTTAATTTCAAAAATATTCGAAATATATCTATAGCTTCAGTATGTGCAATGGCTTTATTACTTCCTACTGGTTGTAAGCGAGATTTCTTTGATGCACAACCTGATAATTTGCTTAGTCTAGAATCTATCTTTAGTAATCGTGTGCAGACTGAGAACTACTGGGGAGGTCTATTTTCCGAAATTCCAGATATTTGGAATCAACCTTATACATTCAATTTATCCGTGATCACTGATGAGATTGATGTGTCTAACTGGGCGGATGGAACTGTAGAAACTATTAATAATGGTGCTACAACATCAGATAGTTCGCCTCAGTTGTTCGTGACATTATATACTAAGATAAGACAGTGTGCTGTATTCTTAGAGAACGTAGATAAAAGTACCGAACTTCTAGCGACAGAAGGTGGTGCAGAACGTGTTAAACAATACAAAGCTGAAGCTAAGTTTCTTAGAGCTTACTACTATTGGCGAATGATGCAGATGTATGGTCCAGTAGTGTTACAGCCTTTATCAGCTACACAAGCAACAGACGAATTTCAAATACCACGTAGTAGTTGGGATGAATGTGTAGAATTTATTCTAGGTCAATTGGATGAAGCTAAAGCAGATTTACCAGCTGAGTATTATCAGTCAGGATCTACTACAGTAAATACAACAGAAATCGGTCGTATCAACAAAATGATCGTAGCTGCTTTGCAATCTGAAATTAAACTGTTTCACGCAAGTCCATTATTTAATGGTAATACGGAAATGGCTGATTTCAAAAATTTGGATGGTAAACAATTGTTTAACCAAACATACGATGCATCAAGATGGCAAGCGGCAGCGACAGCAGCAAAAGAAGCTATTGATATCGCTGAAGCAAATGGTAAATCTCTTTATAAAGTAGCTGATGCAGATCCGTTTAAATCGGCATTTTTATCATCACGTAATCTTTATTGGGATGGTTGGAAGACAGAGGGTATATGGATAAGACCATCAAGTAATAGATCTCAATGGGAAGTACACGCTGCACCTAGAGCGATAGCAGGAACAGCATACAATGGGTTTGCTGTATTGCAAGAAGTAGTAGACGATTTCCGTATGAATAATGGTCTTGACATATCACAAAGTAATAGTTATACTGAATCAGGATTCACAGCAGAATCAACAGATTATTATGTGGCACAGACAAGCAATATGTATGTTGGTAGAGAGCCTCGATTCTACGCTTTCGTAACGTTTAATGGTTCTATGATTCCTGGCGCAGCAAAAGCTGGTATGACAAGAGTAGAATTTTATAATTCTGGTAATTCAGGTAGAGCAGGCGCTCCTCGTGACTGGCCAAAAACAGGATATACAGCTCGTAAAAATATCCATCCTACCTTCAGTTGGAATCCTGGTGTTGGAGTGGCACGTCCTGCTATGTTAATTAGGCTTGCCGATTTATATCTTCAATATGCGGAGGCTCTAAATGAATCAAACCCTGGACATGCAGATGTATTGAAATATTTGAATGCTGTAAGAACTCGTGGCGGATTGCCAGCTTTAGAAGCAGGTTTAAGTCAGGCACAAATGAGGGAACATATACACCTAGAGCGAAGAATTGAATTAATCTATGAAGGTAAAAGATTCTTCGATGTAAGGAGATGGAAAAAAGTGGATATAGACGGATATAGACAAGGTGGTCAGTATACTGGCATGGATATGACAAAGGGATCAACACTGAATGATGTAGATTTCCACAAAAGAACTGTTGCTATTACGAGAAGAACCTGGGCTAACAAATATTATTTCTTCCCATATCCTCAAAATGAGATTGATAGAAATAAGCAACTTGTACAATTTCCAGGTTACTAAAAAGAAAGAATTATGAAATTAAAAAATATTTTATTTTGTACACTAGTGATTATCTCCTTTATAGGTTGTAAAGAAGATATTCCAAATTATGAAGAACTAACTGATACTAAAGAGCGTGTATTCTTATATATGCAAAAGGCTGTAGATGGTGGTGAGAGTCTTACACTTTTTCCACAAGGTGAAGTGAGAGAAACAAAATTTTCTGTGAATTATGGTGGTGTAGGATTACCAGCATCAGATATTCAAATTACTATAACCAAAGATCAGTCGGCTATTGACAGCGTCAATGCTATTCGTCTTAGAAATGGTCTGGAAGAATATGAAGTCCTACCTGACAATGCTTACTCTGTTGATAAGATGAACCTAGTAATCGGGAAAGGAATGCAAAATTCGGATTATGTAACGTTTAAGTACAACGCTGATGTCTTAGATTTACAGAAGAAGTACGCCATTGCTTTTAAAGCTTCGAATGAGCAAGGATATTCTTTCAATAGTAAAGGTCAAGTCTTAGTATTGACAGGTGAAGTCGTAGAGACAAGTTTGCTAAAGACTGGTTGGTCATCAAGTGTTAGTGTAAATCAACCTGGTGATGGAGCTGGTGCGGCTGGGTTGATTGATAATAATCTTGAAACTTTTTGGCATACTCCATGGTCAGGAACATTACCAGCTTGGCCATTTTATGCAACAATAAATATGGTTAAACCCCAAAATATAACAAAGTTTGTATTCAGTTTAAGACATAACAACGGGTCTGCTGCTCCTAAGGAATTTGATTTAGAATCGAGCGTTGATGGTAATTCATTTACCTTAGTTCAATCATTTACTAATGAAAGCAAATTAAACGGGGATCAGATAACTTATAGCTTAGACGAATTGTTGACGACACAGTATATCCGATTCAAATTCAAGAATGGTCATCATGCTAATTGGATGACATTAGCTGAAATAATACCAATTGGTTATAGGTAATATGAATAAAAAAGGTTGACTAATATCTAGTCAACCTTTTTTATTCATCATCTTCGTAAAAGTCGATTAGACTGGCTACATATTCTAAATCCCAACCTTCTACTATCTCATCATAGGCATCATCTGGAATATTAGTGTGATTCACTTCAAAAGATGTACCTTTTTTATGTTCATGTAGTTTAATCGTTACGATAGATTTTTCTTCCTGTTCACCAAAGTACCACTCTTGTACAATCTTTTGTGAAGGTTCTAACGTAATGAATTTACCTGTTATTGAACTATCCCATAAGGAGAACTCTCCTCCTTCTCGTGGATCGATCTCTACCAGATCTCCTGTCCAAAGACGAATTGTTACTTCCGTAGTTAGCGCAAGATAAATTTCTTCGGGTGTAGCGGGTATTATATAGTATTTTTTGAACGTTTTCATTAATTCAAAGATAAAGCAATTCGATAGCATTTTAGATTTTACTTTTGAATTTTTACTTTTGATAATGAGCAACAGATTTCCTAATGATTTAATTAATAGTTTGAAAGCAGATCCGAACTTCAACTTCGAAGCATTTGTATCTACGTATGCTCACAAGGATAGTTCGTTAGCTATTCGTATAAATCCAGCGAAAGAATTTGATCACACCCATTTATCTATTGCTAATTCTATTCCTTGGTGTGAGAATGGATTCTATCTTCAGCAAAAGCTAATATTCAGATTAGATCCTTTATTTCATGCAGGCTGCTATTCTGTACTAGCACCAAGTTCTATGTTTTTAGACTATATAATAAGAACAATTGGACTTAATAAACAACCTATTAAGGCGGTCGATATGTGTGCAGCTGCAGGAAGAAATTCGACTTTACTTAACTCTACTTTACATGTAGATAGTTTGCTAATAGCGAATGAAATTTTGGAAAACCAAATCCATACACTTCAGCACAATATAGTCCGGTGGGGTTATCCTAACGTAGTAAATACAAACAATGACCCATCAGCATTCCATAATCTTCCCGGATATTTTGATTTAATATTATTAGACGCTCCTTGTTCTAGAGCAGGATTTGTACAAAATGAGCACAATACTCAAGTGGAAGCCTTGCTGGATAATATAGCCATGTTTAGTGAAGGCCAACGACGTATTCTTACTTCTTGCCAAGAGTCACTGAAGACAAATGGTTATTTAATATATACTACATGTTCTAGTTCTAAAGAAGAGAATGAAGATATTCTTGATTGGTTGATTGATTCATTTCATTTCGAATCCATTATTATACCAATGAATCAGCATTGGGATATTAAGCAAAGTTTATCTGAGAAACATCAAGCTACAGGATATAGATTCAATTCTGATGAAGATCAAGGAGATTGCTTTTTCATTGCTTTGCTTAAGAAGAAGTCCATGCAGCATACTTTTTCAATGAATAAAGTAAACGAAGAAAACAACCCTAATTTTCAGCATGTGGCTAAAAAGTGGATCCAAGCTGATGGATTATATAGTTTTATGCATGAGGGTATGCTTCATGTATTTCCCAAGAGATATGAAGTAGATCTCGCCGCATTAAAACAGGTTTTAAATATCAATCATGCAGGAACAAGACTCGGGAATGTAGTAGGCAGTGATCTGATACCAAGTCATGACCTAGCGCTGAGCACACTAATCCGTAAGGATATTCAAGCTGTAGAACTGGAACTTAATTCGGCTCTTGACTATTTGCATAAAATAACAACAGGTACTTCAAATATTGTTAATGGAATCAACGGGTGGATACTTATCCAATATAAGGGAATAAATCTTGGATGGGTTAAAGCAACGTCTAATGAGATAGAGAATTATTTACCTGATGAATGGAGTATTATCAAGTTATAATTTAGCAAGGTGTTCTTGATGCTGCACTATCAAACTACAAATATCTTGTGCGACAGCTGATTTAGATTTTAGATCGTATTGTTTAATATCACCATCCTTCTTTAGGATTGTAATCTTGTTGGTGTCAGTTCCAAATCCTGCACCTTTATCTTGCATAGAATTTAATACAATGAAGTCTGCATTCTTGCGCTTCAATTTATCTTGAGCATTTGCTATTTCATTGTTTGTTTCCAGTGCAAAACCTACCAATGTTTGTTTAGTAGATTTGATAGGACCGAGCGTACCTAATATGTCTTTTGTTTTGACCAACTCAATTGTAAAGTCTTCTGCTTTCTTTTTAATCTTGACATCAGCAGGATTTTTAACTGTGTAGTCAGCTACAGCTGCACTCATGACTGCAATATCCATTTCTTGAAAGATATTGATACAAGCATCGTACATTTCCTGAGCAGATTTAATATCAATACGATGAATAGCATGATGAGTTGAAAGAGATGTTGGTCCAGTAACTAATGTTACTTCTGCACCCAAAATCCTCAGAGTATCTGCTATTGCAAAACCCATCTTGCCAGATGAATGATTCCCGATAAAACGTACAGGATCTATCGCTTCAAATGTGGGTCCAGCAGTGATTAAAGCTTTTTTGCCTAAAAGAGGTTTGTATTTGTTCTCTGCATCTTTCAAATAATCGACGATCTCTTCAGGTTCTGCCAATCGACCTTCCCCTGAAAGTCCACTTGCTAATTCACCAATCCCAGGCGGTATTATATGATGACCGTAGCCTATCAAAAGCTGTAGGTTGCGAGCGGTTGCAGGATGTTTCCACATATCTAAGTCCATAGCTGGAGCTATATATACAGGACATTTGGCTGATAGGTAAGTCGCTAATAATAAATTATCACAAAGTCCATTAGCCATTTTTCCTAAGGTATTAGCTGACGCAGGAGCTATGAGCATAAAATCTGCGTTTAACCCTAGATATACATGGTTATTCCATTCCCCAGTTTTTGGATCATAATAATCCACTAATACAGGATTCTTGGAAAGAGTAGATAGGGTAAGGGGAGTGATAAATTGTGTAGCTTCAGGGGTCATAATAATTTGTACTGAAGCTTCTTCTTTAACTAGTAGCCTAGTAAGATGAGCTATTTTGTATGCGGCAATACTACCGCATACTCCAAGCACAATATTTTTGCCTCTTAGGGAAGACATACACATATAAGAGCTATTATTCTTGCTCTTTAGATGGGTTTCTAAAATAAACTTTATCGTTCAAGAACTCGTCGATAGCTACTAATGTAGGTTTTGGTAAACGCTCATAGTGCTTAGAGATTTCGATTTGCTCACGATTCTCGAATACTTCTTCTAAGTTGTCGTTATTACTAGCAAACTCAGCTAATTTACCATTCAACTCTTCTTTAATCTCTACGCCGATTTGGTTAGCTCTCTTGCTAATAACTACGATTGACTCGTATAAATTATCTGTAGATTTGTCCAACTCTCTCAAATCTCTTGTTACAGTAGAATTTGGAATAGCGTTGTTTTTTACTTGACTCATATCTATTTAATATATATATGTAAATATTCTATTTTTTTTCTGCCTCAGTATTAGCTTCTTTAGCTGTAACACCAAGTTCTTTATTTTGTTCGTCGATCTGCTTATTGATCTCTTTCATACGGCGAATAGCGGCAACAATTTTTTTATCAGCACTATTCTTCAAATCGTCAGCTTCCTTTCTAAATTTGCTATTTGGGTGATGTTCAACAAATGAATTGTAATAATCTATAGCATCATTAAAACGTTGTTCTTGGCGATGAGGATAACTATTATCTGCGAAAGCATATTGAGATTTCAGCATTAATAACTCGATATCTTCAGCATATTTTGTATCTGGGAAGTCTTTTAAAACATTCTCTAGAGCAATTACAGCTGCACGATAATCATCCGAAAGGCCCATATTATAATACAATTTGGCATTGTCGAATGCTTTTTTCTCCAACTTATCACGTAGATCTTGAATCAATTCGCCAGCTTCCTTTGCGCGCTCCGACTCTGGATGATAATTCACAAATAATTGCAATTCGTCAATTGCTTTACGCGTATTCTCTTGATCTAAATTAGAACGTGGAGACTCAATGTAGTAGCAATAAGCCGCCATATATCTACATTCTTCAGCTCGAGGACTATTGGGATATATATTCGCAAAGTTCTTGAAATGGTAGCGAGCTGAGGTATAGTCTCTCATCTTATAGTTTGCATAGGCTGTCAGATAGAATAAATCTTCAGCTTCTGCACGACCACGGTATTTAGTTCCCAAGTCGTCAAATAAAATCAAAGCTTTGGAGTATTTGCCTTGCTCGTACAACTTCACCGCTTCCTGATATTTCATAGTGATGTTGTTGCTGTTTTTCAGTTTTTCAAACTTACTTTTACAGCCGGTGAAAAATAATGTTACCATCAAAATGGCAAATACAAAACCTGTTCGTCTAATTTGAAACATTTTACAAAGATACGCAATTAACAATAATATTCAATTAATTTTTAAGTTGCAATTTACTTGATTTTAAGATATTAAAATAGTTTTTCTTAGCCCTTTAACATAGTTTAACCATAAATATTTTCTTGTCACAGTATTGCTATAACCTACACCCTGATTTCTCAAAACTTATAAATTTAATTATCTTTACCTTAGATAAAATAAAGAAGAAACAATGAGCTTACACGATAGAGTTGAACAAGCGTTAGATACCATAAGACCATATTTAGAAAAGGATGGTGGAGATGTTAGCATTGTGGAGATTACGGATGATATGGTTGTCAGATTAAAATTGTTGGGGGCTTGTGCAAGTTGTTCAATGAGCATTATGACATTCAAAGCGGGACTTGAGCAAGCTATTAAAAAAGCTGTTCCAGAAATTGTTTCTGTTGAAGCGATTAATTTAACGGATTTTAATGATCCCAATGCAACTAGTCCAACATCACTGTAACAACATTGTTGTTATTTGATTAACACATTTTAACAAGAGGACATCCAGCTAATCTTTATTTTTGTTAGAATGCTACGACACCTGACATATCTTTTTGTAATACTATGCCTTTCGAGTATAACTACGTTGTATGCGCAAGATAGAAAGATATTGCAGTTTTCGGGAATTATATCTACGCCAGTATCTGATCTACCGGTCAGCTATGTGACCATCAAGAATACTTCATATAATAATCAGACTTTCATGTCTAATAACGATGGGTATTTTTCTTTTGTAGCTCATGCAGGAGACACGATTAGATTCTCTAGTGTTGGATTTGACCCTGTCACTTTTGTGATTCCTTATGTTGATAATGACAAATTTACTGCTAGTATTAAGATGAGGTCACTTGTGATAGAATTGCCTGCTGTCACACCTTTTCCTTGGGCTTCTTATGAAGACTACGTAGCTGATTTTATGGCTATGGAGCCTGGTGTTGATGCTGTAGCTACAGTACGTAGAAACTTAAGTCCGGAAGCTATAGCAGCATTAGCACAAGTAGTGCCTCGTAATGCTGATGAAATCCAAAACTACAATTCTATACAAAGACATTCTTATATGAATAATAAGAATATCAATCAAAGATTCAATAACCCATTATTAAACCCATTTGGATGGGCACAATTAATCAATCAAATAAAGCGCGGTGATTATAGTCGTGAGAAGCTCAAATACTAAGTAACCTAATTGGTGCTAGTATCTGTTGCAAGTTTGCCTATTTCTCTCACACTGAGTTTTGAGGCGAAATAGGACACGATGTACGACAATATAAATACAGTAGCAAATACTAATATAAAATCATAAAGGCGTATATCAATAGGATATACGTCGATCATTGATCCTTCCATACTACCTGTACGAATAAAGCCATAAATTTCTTGTAATTTACAGAAAGCGAATCCAAAGATTATACCTAATACTGATCCTATAATCGAGATTAAAATTCCTTCAATAAAGAATATTTTTTCTATAGTTGACTTTTCAGCTCCAAGATTTTGCAATATTTTCATATCATCTTTTTTATCGATGACAAGCATAGTGAGAGATCCAATAATATTGAATATAGCTATAATACCTATGAAAGTTAAAATGAAAAATACAATCCATTTCTCAGATTTTATTGTCTTGTATAAGGTAGGATTTTGCTCTTCACGATTTTTTATAAGAAAATTGTCACCAATTTTCTTTTGAGCAACTTGCTGTATGTCTGCTATTTGCTCTTTGTCATGTAGAAATATTTCTAAAGCTGATATTTTAGTAGATTCACCAATTATATCACGTGCAAAATCTATCGGAACCAACATTAAATTATCAAATTCAGGTTCGTATGTCAATATTCCGCTTACTTGAATTGATCTGATATTGAAATCTTCTAAAGGGTTTGCATTGCTGATGGCTATTTCTTTCCTCGGAAAGTAAAGGTCAATTGTATTATGGTAATTGGAAATGGGAACTCGTAGATTTGCTTGAATTTGAGCTCCTATCAGCGTAGAATATGTGGAATCAACTTGAATTGACAGGTCTCCAGCATGCAATATGCTTTCTGAGTCTTGTTGCTGCAATATTTCAGGTTCTATACCGCGAAGTTTTCCAACAATTTGTTGACCTTCATATTGAATTAATATTTTGTCTTCTAATAATGGGGAATAAGCTCTGACTGCAGGATTATTTTTTAACTCTTGGAAAAAAGCATGGGTTGTGTCAAATGTTTTTCCTTGTTTAGCTTCAATTCGCAATTCGGGCGCAAAATTGCTATACATGGATAAAATGAATTTCTCCATGCCATTATAAAAAGATAGAACAATTACTAATGCTGCTGTACTAACAAACACACCAACAATACTTATAATTGAGATGATATTAATCGCATTTACCGACTTTTTAGAAAATAGGTAGCGAAAAGCAAATAGTAATGGTATTCTTAATTTTTTCATCCGCGAACGAATGGATTAGTTTCTTTTTCAAATCCGATAGTCGTGCTTGGTCCATGTCCAGGGTGTACTTCTGTATCTGCAGGAAGTGTATATATTCTTGACTGTATACTAGTTAATAATGTCTGATGATCACCTCCAGGCAAGTCTGTACGGCCAATACTATTTCTGAAAAGAACATCACCTCCTATTAATATATTTTGCGAAGCTATGTAGAAGCATACATGTGCAGGTGAATGACCTGGTGCCAATATGACTTCTATTTCTTGATTACCAAAATTGATGATTTGATTGTCTTCTAAGAAAGTTGTTGGGATAGGTGCTTGCTCATATCTAAAGCCCATTTGTGGTGCGTAATTGATTACAGATACATAGACAGGAATTTCACCTTCGTGAAATTGTGGCTTTAACCCCCAAGTTTCATAGACGAAATTATTACCTAATACATGATCTACATGGCAGTGAGTATTCAATAATAAGATCGGTGTAAGATTTTTTTCTTCAATAAACGATTTTAAAACATTTTCTTCAGCAGAATTGTGCATTCCTGGATCAATAATAATCGCCTCATTGCTCTCGTTGATAAGGATATATGTATTTTCCTGATAAGGATTGAATGTAAATGTTTTCAGTGTAATCATAATTCAAATTTAAAGAATTATTTCCAGCTAATAGTACGAATCAAATGCGATATATCTTCTTTAATAAATTGTAACACGGGTTGTATAGAATCAAGATTTGGCTTCTCGTTAAAATAAAGCGCTCCACGTAGATAATGTTTCTCTTTATCCGTAATATAAAATTGAAAATTAGAAGCTGTATTTCCTTTGATATGGTATTCTAGACCAAATGTATTTGTGGAATCTATAAGTATAGGAAACTCTTCTATAGCTGTCGCTTTTGTTGTATGCTTGAATACAAATGTCCGAGCATCTTCAGTGAGTTGGTTTAATGTAGATTCCGGTGAAATTCTAAAATAACTTAAATGTAGTTTTGCGTTAAACTGTGGAAACTCCAAGTTTTTCCAACATGGTCTAGCTTCTTTAGATTGATCAGCTGTTAGTGTAGTATAATACGGTATTTCAATTTCAAAAGGGCAACCTGTCTTACTAATCTGATATGTATGTTCAGGTAATTCAATACGATGGTATCCTTTTGGTTTAGGAATATAATCATTACTCTGACATCCAGTTATACAGACTAGCAACAATAAATTGAATATTTGTAGCAATATTTTAATCTTCATGATTCCAAATTTTCCAATTTTGCTCGGCTTGTAAAACCAACATTTCGTACCCATTTTTTATAGCTGCTCCTTTAGCTTTTCCTTTTGCAAGAAAAGTAGTTTCTTCAGGATTATAGATCAGGTCATATAAGAGGTGTTCTCTTGTGATGAATTCATAAGGGATATCCGGATAATCGCTTATATTAGGGTAAGTTCCTAGTGGCGTACAGTTGATGATCAACTTATGACTTTCCATGATTTCTTTATTCAAATCCTGATAAGTAAGACAGCTTTTAGCTTTTGTTCGACTAATTAAATTGTATTCAATGCCTAGCTGTTTTAGGACATAGCATACCGCTTTTGCAGCACCACCATTGCCCAGAATAAGAGCACGTGAGTGATGCGGTTCTAATAGTGGTTGAAGAGAATTTTGAAATCCATATGCATCCGTATTATAACCTTTTAATATAACCTTATCACCACAGCGTTTTATAGTTATGCAATTAACAGCTTGAATTTCTTCAGCCTCCGTAGATAGTTCCGTAAGATATGGTAAGATATTCTGCTTATGTGGGATAGTTATATTAAATCCTGCGTAAGCAGTATCACTTAAGTAAAGCTCTTCAAATGAAGAAATATGTTCAATAGGATATAGATCATAATCAATATCATGAATATTTTCTTTTTCAAATTTATTTAAATAATAAGATTTGGAAAATGAATGACCTAAAGGATAGCCTATTAATCCTAATTTTTTCATATACTATTTGTGTATTTTTTTATAATGTCTTTTATAAGTTGATTATCTGCCAATTGTGGTAGATATTCAAATAAGATATGATGTCTGTCTGGTCCAAAAGCTAAAGCCAACTCTAAGAAATTAAGTGCTTCATTATATTGGCCATTGGCAAATAAATACGCAACCAATCTATAATATAATTCAGCCTTTTCAGGATTTATTTTGATTGCTTCAGATATGGTGTCTATGGCATCGTCTATTTTCTTTTGTTCAAAGTAAATAGATGAGAAATCCAGCCATGCCTCAATATCGGTAGGATTTAATTCAACTACTTGCTGATAAGCTTCTTCGGACTCTTCAATCTGGCCGAGCTTATATCTAGCATCCGCTATAGCAAACCAATAATCCGGATTAGTATCGTCAATTTCTAACGCCTTTTTATAGAAATGTAAAGATTCAAAATATCGTTCTTCGAAATCAAGTGTTACACCAATTCCAAACCATGCATCAGCCAAAGTAGTATCCAACTTGACTGCCTTTTTATAATATTTACGTGCAGTTTCCATTTCTTCAAGTTTCTCATAGCATTCACCTATTGCACAATATGTGTCTGCACTAGGAGATTCATACTCAAATGTCTGTGTGTAAACTTCAATGGCTTCTTCGTACCTATCCATATTCACTAAGGCATTACCTTTATTGAAATAGGCAGATGAGAAACTCTCTTTGATTAATATTGCATAATCGTACGCGTCGATCGCTTCATCGAATTGCTCCAATTTGTGATGAGCATTACCTAAATTATACCAAGCAATATATGAATATGGTTCTAAGTCTATAATATCATTGAAAAATTTGATACTTTCATCAGACATTTCTAAAATATCAAAGCAGAATGCTAGCTCAAATAGAACATCTTGATTTTCATTATTTTTCTCTAATGTTTTTTTAAGATATTTTACGGCGTTATGATAGTCTCCTTTTAGTTGATATAATCCGCCTAGTTGATAATAGACGTCTTCTTTATTCTCGATGTAAGGTAATGCATCAAAAAAGCAACGCTCTGCTTGATCATAATGCCCTGTAGAAGCCAGAATTGTACCTCTGATTAGATTTATTTCACCTTCTGAAGGCTCTAGAAGTTGAGCGCTATCAAGTGCAGCTATCGCTTGATCAAATTGCTGTAATGTAGCTAAAATTTGAGCTTTCTTGATCAAAAACTGAGTTTCAAAAGGATGCTGATTGATTGCAAATTCTATAACCTGCAATGCTTTGATAGAATCGTTTTTATCATTGTAATAATCTATAATACTCTCAAACGCGATGGAATCAAAAAAATACTGGTCTTCATTTCGAATCATTTCTTCGAATCGAGTGACTGATTTCTTTTGTTCTTCAGGCGATCCAAATTCAAATTCCTCTTCCATTCCCATATCTATTTGTCGAAAAATACACTTTTTCGGATTAAGTTGCTTAAAATATTTTTCACAATTTACTTTAGAATGTCTTTTGTTCCAAAGGTTTAAACAACAAAAAGCCCTCACAAAGATAGTGAGGGCTCTTAGTTATATTATTTTACTTTTAAAAAGTAAAATTATTTTTTGATCTCAACACGACGGTTTTGAACGCGACCAGCTTCAGTGTTGTTAGAAGCGATAGGGTTAGCTTCACCGTAACCGTTAGCATTGATTTTTGAAGCAGCAACACCAGCATTTACTAAGTATTGTTTTACTGCATTTGCACGGTCTTTAGATAAGTTTAAGTTGTAAGCTTCAGTACCTTCTGCAGAAGCGTAACCATCTAAAGTAACAGAACCGTTAGCATCACGTAATTCTTTAGCTAATTTATCTAAAGTAGCGTAAGATTCAGTTTTTAATACAGAGCTATCAAATTCGAAAGCGATTGGAGAGTAGTAACCACCTTGAGTTAATTCTTGTTTAGGAGCCTCAGGGAATTTGATTGGACAACCTGAACCATCAACTACTGTACCAGCAGGAGTGTTAGGACATTTATCAAATTTGTCAGAAACGCCGTCACCGTCAGAATCTTTACCCAATTGATCAACAGTACCTTCTAATGAAGAAACGCGTTGTTTTAAAGCTTCAACTTCGTTACGTAATGAAGGATCTTTTAACTCATCGTATAAAGTAGCAACTGGATTAGCAAAAGTTAAGTTTTCTTTATCTTTTGAACCTAAAGTGAATTCTAAACCTGCGTATACATTAGAGAATTTACCTTTAACGTCTGAACGACCTGGACCGTATAATAAGTTGTCATCAGTGAAGTTCATTGTGTAACCTAAGTTTAGAGCTACAACTTCAGATAATTTGAATTTAGCACCAACGCCAACTGGAACGTAAGCAGCTAATTTATTATCTCTGTCACCAGTGTTTTCACGATCACCGAAAATTTCTGATCCCCATTTACCTTCGTTGTTGTAAACTTCAGTACCTGTGAAATCATTTTTCGCGTATTGAACAGGGTTGTTTGCTAACACACCTAAACCTACTTTAGCGTAGAAATTAACTGCATTTTCTCTTCTTAAGAAATCAACTGTACCTAATTGGAATACACCATTTAAGCTAGCTGCCCAGTTAACACGAGTTTGAGCTGAAGTCGCGCCTAATGCATTCTCTACAGCAGGGCCAGATACTTCGTGGTTGTAAGTTTTGATTGTACCGCGGTTACCTTCTAATTCTAAACCAAATAAGTGTGAGAATTGTTTACGTACAGTTAAACCATAATACTCACCTACTTTATTTTGGAAGTAACCTACTTTTTGACCAAAGTTGTTCGAACCACCAACTAATACGTTAGGAGTTGTGATACCACCTTGAACACCGATTGACCAAGTTCTGTATTGAGATCTACCACCGAATACAGTAGGGTTTTGTGCTTGTGCGTTTTCTGCGAAACCTAAAGCGGCTACTAAAGAAGCTGCAACAGCTGTTTTTTTAATTGTAGAATAGTTCATACTCTTTTGTTTAAGGTTATTTAATTTTTTAATTGTTATCAATTTTAACATTACTTAACAATAACAATGCCAAAAAAATTAATGTTATTGGTTTTGTCAAAAAATTATTTATTGCTAAATAACTCAGTAAAAATAATTATTTACCTACTATATAACAAATATTTAACTGAAAATTATTTGTTTTCCGATAAATAGGCAAAGTCACCTAACTGTTATTTCAGTTAGGTGACTTTGTTTGCTGTTATAAATATTATTAAATATTAAAGGATATAATGTATAACGGCTAAAGTTAATCCACCTAATATAGCACTAACTGGTATTGTCAATACCCAAGCCCATAATAAGCTAATCGTTACTCCCCAACGAACTGCTGATACACGTTTCACCACACCAACTCCGATAATTGAACCTGTGATAGTGTGTGTTGTAGAAGCTGGTATGCCAAAATGTTCTGTAATACCTAATGTAACAGCTCCTGCAGTTTCAGCACTCACCCCTTCTAAAGGAGTTACTTTGGTAATTTTAGTTCCCATTGTCTTAACGATTTTCCAACCACCACTCATTGTTCCTAAAGAGATAGCAGCGTAACAAGATAATGGAATCCATTCTGGCATCTCGTCAGTTGCACTTGCATATCCACCAGCTATCATGGCTACGAAAATAATACCCATTACTTTTTGAGCATCATTACCACCATGTGCAAAGCTTAAGCCTGCTGATGAAATTAATTGTAAAATCTTGAACCATTTCTCTGCAGTTCTTGGCCTAGCTTTCTTACAAATATTAATAATAAGTAAAGTGATAATAATAGATATAGTCATACCTATTACTGGCGCCAATACGATGAATGAAATGATCTTTAATGTTGCAGAGATATTGATAGCCTCCATAGGATTTGCACCTAAAAACATAGCATAAGCCATACCTGACCCTGCAAAACCACCAATCAATGTATGTGAAGAACTCGATGGAATACCATAATACCAAGTAAAAAGGTTCCATGAAATTGCAGCTACTAAACCTGCAAAAATAACTTCTAATGTAATATATTCCTCTAATACAGTCTTAGCAATAGTATTCGCTACTTTGTGATCTGTAAAATAGAAGTATGCAGCAAAATTGAATAATGCTGCCCAAAGTACAGCCATAAAGGGTGTCAATACTTTGGTAGAAACAACTGTCGCTATAGAATTGGCCGCATCATGGAAACCATTGATATAGTCAAATGCGATTGCCAATACAATGACAATTACTAATAATGTGGATATCATAATATCTTAAATTATGTAAATGAGTACTGTAGTATTAAGCGTTTTTAACTAAAATGCTTTCTAATACATTGGCTACATCTTCACATTTGTCTGTAGCGTCTTCCATTGCAGACAACACTTCTTTTTGTTTGATTAATGAGATCGCATCACTTTCGTATTCAAATAGATCTGCTACTGCTTTATCAAATATATAGTCAGCTTTATTTTCAACACTATTAATACGCACGCATGAATCTGTAATATTACGGATATTGCGCAAATCTTTTAATTCAAATAATGCTTTTGCAACATGTTCAGTAGCTTCCAAGATTAAGTCAGCAATCTCAATCATAGGCTGAGTTGGCTTTTCAACTTTATATAATTGCATTCTATTCGATGCACCATGTATAAAGTCTGCTACATCATCTAATGAGCTAGCTAAAGAGTGAATATCTTCTCTATCAAATGGAGTAATGAAGTTTTTACCTAATTCCATATGAATTTGGTGAGTAATGTTATCACCAACATGCTCAAGGTCTTCTATTTTCTTTGAATTAGCTTTTCTTGCTTCAAGATCAGTAATATTTACACTCTCTTTAAGCAACTTAGCCATTTCAATTAGGTTGGCGCCTGCTTGTTCAAATAATGGGAAGAACTTTTTATCCTTAGGGACAAAGTAATGGAAAATGCTATTTAAAGACATATTGTTTTTATTTTGGTGCAAAAATATAAAGATAATGTTAACAAATTGTTAAGTTTTAAAAAGTTGTGCATTTATATGCTTTTGGCTTTAGCTAATGTAAAGCCAAACGTTGTCCCAACTCCCTCAGTACTACGCACATTGACTGTCTGATCATGTGCTTCTATAATGTGTTTAACAATTGATAAACCTAGACCTGATCCACCTATTTCTCTTGATCTACTGGTGTCTGTTCTGAAAAATCGCTCAAATACCCGAGGTATGTTCTTCTCTTCTATACCATATCCATTATCTGTTACTTCTACCAAGATCTGATCTAATAATGTATATATGCTTATTGTAGTCTTTCCAGATTCCTTGCCGTATTTGATTGAATTGTCTATTAAATTGGTTAATACTTGTTGAATTTTGTCTCGATCAGCTTTTACGTATATGGGGTTTACATTCTTTATGTTAACAATAATATTTATCTGTTGTTTTGCGGCTTTATCAATTAAATTCTCACGTACATCTTTAATAAGCTCTAGAATGTCGAATTTTATAATGTTAAGTGATATTTGGCCGGATTCAAGTTTAGATATTTCATCTAGGTCATTTAGAAGATATGTTAATCTATCTAAGTTTCTTGAAGCTTTATGTAAGAAATTGACGGCCATCTCAGGATCATCTACTATCATGCCATCCTGTAGCGTCTCAACATAACCTTGAATAGCGAAGAGAGGAGTCTTAAATTCGTGACTGATATTGGAGAGGAATTCCCTTCTGAATTTCTCTTGAGCTTTCAATTGATTAATTTCTTTAGACTTCTGCGTAGCCCAGTCCCTTACTTCTTTTTCTGTATTATGGATAGGATCTTCACTAGCGTGCTCAGCTAGTATCTCTTTCATGTCT
>JAZQRD010000036.1:0-28325 GCA_045629405.1 Sphingobacterium sp.
CTTAGGAAACCACCCCCTCAAGATGGCGTGTCTACCAATTTCACCACGCAGGCTAAAAAAATCATAATAAATTTATAATATTTTTGCTAGTGACCCGGCTGGGATTCGAACCCAGGACCCATACATTAAAAGTGTATTGCTGTACCAGCTGAGCTACGGAATCTTATTCTTTAATAAGAATTACTCCTTCGTTGTTTGGAGTGATGCAAAGGTATGAAAATTAATATAAAGTGCAAATTATCTTATCTAAAAATTTGCTATTATTTAGTAAATAACTCGTTTTAAGAATATTAAAATTTCATTTAATTCTATGTTACCATTGTATTGCTTCATAATATCTAGTAGAAGTCTAATTTCGCACGTTAATTTCGCTAAGATTTAACCGAATAGTTATGGTTTAATTGCTACAAAACAAAACAGCATCTACTTATTTTGTAAATGCTGTTTTTGATATCATTATAATAAATGTCTCAGAATACCTTATTCATTGATAGCTTTCCATAGCATATCTTTCAACTGAACAATATTCTTGCCTGCCACAGAAGAAATAAATATATGTGGAATACCTTCTGGAGCTTGTGCTTTAATCTCCGCTTCCAACTCGTCATCCAACATATCAGACTTCGTAATAGCTAACAATCTTGGCTTCGCCAACATCTCAGGATTATATGCTGTTAATTCGTTTAGTAAAATTTCATACTCTTCAGCAATCGTGCGATCCGTATCAGCTGGTACCATAAATAATAGTACAGAATTACGTTCGATATGGCGAAGGAATCTAAAACCCAAACCCTTACCTTGTGATGCTCCTTCTATAATTCCTGGAATATCAGCCATGACAAAAGATTTATTGTCTCGGTAAGCAACTATACCCAAGTTAGGCACCAATGTTGTAAAAGGATAATTAGCAATCTCCGGCTTTGCAGCTGAAACAACAGATAATAATGTAGACTTACCTGCATTAGGGAATCCTACTAAACCAACATCTGCTAATACTTTTAGTTCAAGTATAATCCAACGCTCTTCACCCGGCATACCCGGTTGAGCAAAACGCGGTGTTTGTTGTGTAGGTGATTTAAAATGATTATTACCCAAACCACCTTTACCACCAGGAGTCAAAATGCGAATCTCTTCATCCTCGGTAATTTCGAAAAGAATCTCACCAGTCTCTGCATCTTTCGCTACAGTACCTAGCGGAACTTCAAGAATTTCGTCCTTACCAGATGCTCCAGTACGTAATGAAGCACTACCACTTTCGCCACTAGAAGCTATGATATGCTTTCTATATTTTAAGTGCAATAAAGTCCAATGATGTGTAGAACCTTTAAGAATGATGTGTCCACCGCGACCACCGTCACCACCGTCTGGCCCCCCTTTCATCGTCACTTTGTCACGATGTAAATGCGCAGATCCTGCCCCACCATGTCCCGAACGACAACATACCTTAACGTAGTCCACAAAATTAGAACTCTGAGCCATATTTACTTTAATATTATATTTTAAAATTAAGCGTTGTAACCGTCAATAACCGCAGTCAAATCTGCAAATATTGTTTCGATCTCACCAATACCATTTACTTTTGACAATTTATTTTGAGCTTCGTAATAAGGCAATACGTGGATAGTCTTACCAAAATACTCCTCGATACGTTTTTTTAATTTATCAGCTGCATCATCTGCTCGTCCAGAGATTTCTTGACGTTTAGCGATACGTTGCGTTAACTCCTCTTCAGTCACATCTAGCGCGATCACGCCTGAGATAGAAGTTCCTATATTTTCTAAACACTTATCTAATGCTTCAGCTTGTGCTACAGTTCTAGGGAAACCATCAAAGATAAATCCAGTTGCTTCAGGATTCTTCTTGATTTCTTCTTCCAACATAGCAATCGTAATAGAATCTGGTACCAAGTTACCATCTGCTATTATTTGACTTACTTGCTGACCCAATTCAGTTTGCTCTTTTATATGTGCACGAAAAATGTCACCAGTAGAGATGTGAACTAAATTATATTTACTAATAAGTTTTTCAGATTGTGTACCTTTTCCTGCTCCTGGAGGACCGAATAATACAAGGTTTAGCATAAGTGTTGAGTTTTTTTATATTTTGATCAAAAAAACAAAAGCCTAATCCCCTTTGAGAATTAGGCTTTCAGTTAACTACTGTGCACTCCAAGGGAGTCGAACCCCTAACCTTCTGATCCGTAGTCAGACGCTCTATCCAATTGAGCTAGGAATGCTTCAACCATCACTTCCGGGTAATAGCCTCTTCCGTTTTGGTGTTGCAAATATAATCAAAAATAGCATTGAAACAAACTAATTATTAAAAAATATCAGTTTTCTTTCCATTTCTTGTAATTCTCTTAAGTTAAAAAAAATGGGGAAACTTCTTATTGAAGTTTCCCCATTCATTATATGTTTATTATTAATATATGATTAATATTTCATATCCTTTTCGTCTACATAATGCTCATTAGGTACATAGTCTGCTACCATAGCTTCTTTGTAGTTAATAGGTTCACCTTTAGAAAAAAACCTTTTGATACTCTCCATTAATGAGTAAACAACAGGAACCACAACTAATGTTAAAAACATCGAAGATAGTAGACCACCAATGATAACAATTGCCAGACCTCTATTCATATCTGCGCCATCACCTGTCGCCATCGCAATTGGCACCATACCAAATACCATCGCAATAGTAGTCATCAAGATAGGACGAAGACGAGCATGATTTGCTGCAATCAATGCATCGTGCACGTTTGCACCTTCTGCTCTACGCTGATTGGCAAAATCCACGAGCATAATCGCATTCTTGGCTACCAATCCAATCAGCATGATAATACCTAGGATGGTAAATATATTCAATGACTGATTCGTCAAACCTAATGCAAGTAATGCACCAATGAAAGATAAAGGTATAGAGAACAACACGACAAATGGTGTTGCAAAGTCATCATATAAAGCGACCATTACAAGATATACTAATATAATAGATGCTAATAATGCGATACCTAAGGTACCAAAACCCTCAGATTGGTTTTCCATATTTCCGCCCCAGACGTATGTTACACCAGCTCTACGATCCAATTGTGAGAACTTTTCTTCCCATTCAGTAGCAATAGTACCAGCAGGACGACCTACCACACCTGCCTGAACAGATACAGCTGGTGACTTATCACGTCTTTCTAATAAAGTTGGACCTGAACTGTAACCTACTTCTGCAAATTGCTCTAACGTGATAGCTTGACCAGCATTATTAATGAATTTTAATTTCTTAACATCCTCTAATCCAGACCTGCTCTTATCATCGTATTTGATATTGATATCATATTCATTATCACCTGCGCGGAATTTATTATCAGTATTACCTGAGAATGCTGTTTGCATGGTCATACCAACAGAAGCTACATTCAATCCCAACATCGTCATTTTTTGACGATCTACTTTTACACTAATTTCTGGATTACCTGATTCAGAAGTTAATTTTACGTCTCTGCTACCGGGTACATCACGTAGTAAGTCTGCAGCTTGTAGAGCGAACTCCTGAGCATCTTCGATTGAAGAACCAATAATAGTCAATTTCAAAGGTGATTGTTCTGCTCCCATAATACCAACTGGGATAGACTTAATTTTTGAGCCTATTAGAATAGGTAATAATTCATTACGAAGCTGTACAGCATAAACCTTAGAATTCATCGAACGCTTAGCTTCATCTGTCAATATCACATGTATCTCTGCTTTATAACGTGAACCTGTAGCAGCACTCATACCACCATCAGAAGATTGACCTACAGTAGTAATCAATTTTTCAATTTCAGGTTTGTTAGCTAACAAATCTTCAGCTCTACGAATCATTAAATTTGTTTTCTCTAAAGAAGCATCTTTTTCCAATTCAAATTGTAAGAAAAATTCTCCTCTATCTGATGATGGGAAGAAATCTGCGCCGATATAACCCAATGGAAGTAGAGCAATAGATGATACGAATAACACCACTGAAAGTGCTATAGTAGTCAATTTATTAGTTCTATTCTTCAATGCCCACTTAAGGATATCAGATATTTTGTGCGTAAAAGAATCTAAACCAGATTCAAAGCCATTGATAATTCTACCGAAGAACGAATATTTATTAATGTGGTCTAATCTTCCATAACGAGAATATAACCATGGGACAATCGTAAATGAAACCAATAAAGATAACATCGTCGCGATAATTACCGTCACACAGAATTGAGCTAAAATATCAGCTACTAAACCCGTAGATAATGCAATAGGTAAAAACACAACTACAATTACCAATGTGATAGCAGTTACAGTAAAACCAATCTCCGCTGCACCATCATAGGCTGCACGAACTTTATTTTTACCCATCTCCATGTGACGATGGATATTCTCGATTACTACAATCGCATCATCGACAAGGATACCTACCACTAACGATAATCCAAGCAAAGACATTAAATTCAGAGTATAGCCCATGACGAACATACCAATAAATGTCGCTACCAATGACAATGGAATCGCTACCATCGTAATAGCCGCATTACGCAAAGAATGAAGGAAGAAAAGCATAATCAAACCTACTAATACGACAGCTACACCTAAATCAAAGATTACGTTATTAGCAGCTGTTAAAGTAAATTTAGATGAATCATTCGCTACATCAATCTTAATATTCTGAGCTGCGTAATCTTTCTCTACACCAGCAATCACATTACCCTCTTCATCAACCTCTGCGATAGTCTTTTTAACTAAAGCAGAAACTGCTACTGCATTTGCATCAGATTGCTTGAATATTTGCATAATAATCGTATTCTTACGATCAACACGCGCAATTTTCTCTAATTCAGTAACGCCATCTTGAATATCAGCCACATCTCGCAGATAGATAGTATTTCCTGCTGGTGTAGTCAATGGCAAATTTCGTAACTCGTTAACATCAGTAACCTTACCAGCAAGACGAATCGTAGTTCTATTTTCCGCGGATGCAACATTACCAGTAGGAAAATCCAAGTTAGATGATGCAATTACTTGCTGTATAGATGACAATGACAATCCATAACCTTCTAACTTATCAGGATCAATCTTCACTTGAATCTCACGCTCTTCACCACCGATTAAGTCAACCTTGGCTACACCATTAATACGCGCGAACACTGGCTGAATTTTAGAATCTAAAAGATCAAACAATTCCTTCTCTGATAAACTTGAAGTCACTGCTAGACTCATAATAGCCACATCATCCAAAGAAAACTTATTCAGCGTAGGTGCATCAACATCATCAGGTAAATCATTCAATATAGAATTTATCTTTCGCTGAGCGTCCGTCAATAAATAGTTTACGTCTGCACCATTATTAAGAGTAATCATTACCACTGATGCATTCTCCAGCGATGTCGATTCAATTTTTTTCACCATTTCTAATGATGATACCGCATCTTCAATCTTCTTAGTAACAGTATTCTCTACTTCCGTAGGCGAAGCTCCTGGATATACAGTCTGAACTGTAATAACATTTGTTTCGAACTTAGGAATTAATTCATATCCCAATTGAGAATATGAAAATATACCTCCAAGTGTCAAAATGATAAAGAGTACCAAAATGATACTTGGACGTTTAATCGATATTTCGGATATTTTCATAGTTATTTCTTAACCAATCTTATTTAATGATTTCGATTCCAGTTTGATCTAACAAATTTACTTGCCCAGAAGTAATTACTAAATCTCCAGCAGATAGACCGCTTAATATTTCAATTTTGTCACCAAAATTTCTTCCAGATACGACTTTAGTTTCAATAGCTTTACCATTACGTGCTATGAAAACTTTATTATCACTTACCGAACCTACAAATGCGGTACGAGGAATGATCAATACATTGTCTGAATTAGTAGCACCAAATGTAGCTGTACCGTACATACCCGCACGCAATTCATTATTTGGATTTGCAATTTCTATTTCTACAGGGAAATTCAAACTTCCATCAGACTTTGGTGCAATGAAAGTGATTTTACCCGAATAGCTTTTCTCAGCCTGAACGCTAACTGACACGTCTACAGTTTGGCCTACTGCTAATGAGGTAACATTTTTCTCATCAACATTAACACGCAATTTTAGGGTACTAACATTAACTATTTCGAAAGCAGGAGTTCCTGGATTAACATATGATCCTGGTTCGATCTTACGCGCATTAACAATACCAGCTACAGAAGTCTTGATCGTTACATCACTCGCATTGATCTTAGAACTTCTTAAATTATTTTTAGCTGTCTCGTATTGTAATCGTGCTTGATCCAATTGCATCTGCGTAACACCACCAGTTTGAATAGCTGCTTCGTAGCGTTGTAAATTTTGTGCTGCATTATCGTAGCTCGCTTGCGCATTTGAAACACCAACATTCAACTTATCAGCTTCAATAACTGCTAAAGTACTACCTGCACTTACAAATGAACCTTCTTCTACTAACACTCTAACCACTCGGCCAGCAGCTTCAGCAGATACCGTAACTTCTTGCTTAGGCTGAAAAGTACCATTAGCTGAATATGCTAAATTCATTGGAGATACATTTGCTGAATCAACACGAACAGCTACATAAGCATTACTTTTCGCTGCCTCTATAGTAACCGCCTCGTTTTTTTCCTTATTTTTATTTAGGATGAAGTAAATTCCACCTATTGATGCTGCAATAATAAGTAGCGTAATTATTCCACGTTTCATATTTATATCTAGATTATTTTTCTTCGTTTACTAATTTATTCTTCAATTCACCTTTAGACTTCAGCAACTGCACTTCTGCTACTTTAAAACTTAATAGTGATGTATTCAAATTGTTTTGTGCATCTGCATATGCATTTTCAGCATCTAGCAATTCTGTCAATGTTGCCAATCCATACTTATAATTATTCTCCGTATCTGATAATACCTCTTTGGCTAATGCGACATTACCACGATTCGTATTTACAGTTAACAATGAATTCTTTATTTGTGCGATTGCATTTTGGTTAGCCATAGACAGGCCTAGTTTAGCATCTTCCAATTCAACCTTAGCTTGTCTTATTTGGACATCAGCTTGATTGATCCTAGATTTAGTAGCTCCACCTGTAAATATTGGAATTGATAAATTAAGTCCAACACTAGAAGTCTTAGGCCACATAAAGTCACCGCCGATAGGGAACCCATTTCCAAAACCACTCCAACCAAAGTCAGCACCAAGCGATAACTTTGGATACAAGTCTGCAACTTTGGATTTTTTATTCAATTCGTATAGTTCAATTTGCTTATTGAATAGCTGTACTTCAGTTCTAGATTCAACATTAATAGGCTCCAACGCTATAGTAGGATCAACGTCAAAAATCCCTTCCGGTAATGCAATATCTCTATCTATAGGCATTCCTATAGCAAATTTCAATGCATTCTCTTTCAATTCTATAGCAATACTAACTTGTTGCTTTTGAGCTTCTAGATTATTAACAGCTACTACCAGACGGTCATAGTCTATCTTCTTAGCTAATCCAGCATCTACAAGACCTTTTACTACATTTTTTGTTTTAGTAGTATTGTCTAAGTTATTCTGGATTGTTTCTAATTGAAGTTGAGTCTGAAATATATCGTAATATGCGTTCGAAACTTTCTCTATCAATTGCTCCTCCGTCAATTGAGCATTTACGAGGTAAAATTCACGCGTAGTCTTCGCAGCTTTCAAACCTGTAAATAGAGCTTGATTAAAAAGTTGCTGATTCAATGAAACAAGCGCTGCCGAATTCCATGGACGTCCCATTTTAGCTGTAATACTTTGTCCACCCATATCAAACGCCATTTCTGGAATGATAATGTTATGCTTAATACTAGCATTGGCTGTAATTTGAGGCAATGCTCCTCCACGCACTTCATCAATTTGGTATTCAGCATTCTCTAAATCCAAAGCTGCCTTTTTAGCTTCAGCCTTATTTTCCAAAGCAAATTTTAGCACCTGCTGCAGTGTTAATATCTCTTGCGCTTGCGCAAAAGAAATCGAAAATACACCAGCTAAAAATATGGAAACGATATTTCTCCTTTTCATTATATGATTTTTGTAACTAAACGTTCTTCAAATATTAATTTTGTAGCCTTTTTCTGACTATTTAAAATTTTATCGACATTCTCTCGATCTGGAATTCCGGTAATAAGATCCTTCATAGTGTGGATAATTCCAACTCCTTTGATGATATCTGAATAAACCTCGCAAGTACTTTCGATGTCATCAACTTTTAATACACCCATATTTACAGCATTGGTAAAAAGCGTTCTAAGCAAATCTATATCCCTATTTCGGATGCATGTGATAATAGAATCTATCTCTTTACCCTTGATCCAGTCTAAATTTTCATTGATATAGAAAACATAATATTCACGCATGTGATTGGCTCGATGCTCTAACAAAGCAAACAATGTGCCTAGAATATCTCCTTCAAACTTTTCAACCTCTTCCTCTTCCACCTTTATTAAGGATTGTGAGACAGTCAAGATGACATCTTTAATAAGAGATGTCTTGTCTGGATAATAATAATAAAGATTCGCTTTCGTAATACGCAGATCCTCAGCCACTTCATTCATCGTTGTTTTACCAAAACCATAATGTTTGAACCGCCTAATGGCTGTTTCGACTATTTCTTCTTTACGCTCATCCATCATTTTTAACTTTTGACTTTTGTAAACAATTATTCAAAAATACAAAAAACATCAAAACGTCATCTGTACAATTAGAAAAAAAGTACAATGCAATGACAATAACGAGAAATTTACTTCGAAATTTAAATTGGGAATAACTTTGCGAACTTACGCTTATCTACTTTATACAATCGTGCTGCTCTATAGGATACTCCTATCTGAAATTCATCTAACTCTTTAAGATAACCTAGGTTTCCCATCCGTTTTCTGAAATTACGCTTATCTAGAGATTCACCCTGCACAGCTTCATATACTTGCTGCAATTGCGTAAGTGTAAACTTTTCGGGCAAAAGTTCATAAGGCGCAGAAGTATAATGTAAATCTTTTTTAAGTTTTTTGAGACTAAGCTCTAGTATCTTGGCATGATCAAATGCAAGTTCAGGTAAAGATTTGACATCAAACCACTTTGCTTGCTTCATATAAGATGTAATAGGTTTAACCTTATTTTTAACCTCATCATATCGAACAAGCGCAATATAAGCCACAGATAATATTCGCCCTTCAGGATGACGTTTAACGCCTGCGAATGCAGCCAACTGCTCCAAATAGATATCATTTAAACCAGTATGCTCATAGGAAATACGTTTTACAGCGTCTTCCATTTCCTCTTCCTTATCCACGAAATAGCCTGGCAAAGCCCACCAATCCTTGTAAGGATACTCGTTACGCTCTGCAAGAAGTACTTTAAGCACGCCTTCATGGAAAGTCATTATGACACAGTCGACTGTAAAAAATGATAACACAGTTTTACTTATTATTAATAAAATTATATATTTAAAAAACTCTAACAATAATCCCTAAAATTGTCCATATATACAAAAAAATATAACAAAATATTTAATAGTGTAAAAAATACACACTATATTCGTGTAGCCTAAAATTAAGATTGATTTGAAAAAGATAACAAACATCGGTGTTTTTACTTCAGGAGGAGATGCTCCTGGTATGAATGCAGCTATTCGCGCTGTAGTAAGAACGGCCATATATAAGAACATAAACGTAACTGGTATTTTCAGAGGCTATCAAGGTATGATCGATGGTGAATTCATTGAAATGAATCGTCGCTCTGTTAGTTCCATTATTCAAAAAGGTGGTACTATTTTGAAATCTGCTAGATGCTTGGATTTCAAAACTGTAGAAGGCCGAAAAAAGGCTTATGATAATATCACAGTTCAAGGTATTGATGCATTAGTAGCTATAGGTGGTGATGGTACTTTCACAGGAGCAAAATATTTTTCGGAAGAATATGATATTCCTGTTATGTGTATCCCGGGTACTATTGATAATGATTTGAATGGTACGGATTTCACACTTGGTTACGATACTGCGAATAACACGGTGATCGAAGCTATCGATAAAATTCGCGATACGGCTTCGTCACATAATAGATTATTTTTCATCGAAGTGATGGGACGAGACTCAGGCTGTATAGCACTGAATGCTGGTGTAGGTGGCGGAGCTGAATCAATCCTGTTGCCTGAGGTTAATTCGGGCATAACTACTCTTCTATCAGAAATTGAATTGGCTGAGGAACGTAATAAGACATCCATGATTGTCATAATTGCAGAAGGAGATCAAAATGGAGGCGCGTATAATGTCGCTAAACAAGTCAAGGAAAAATTTGAGCATCTTGACATAAAAGTTAGTATATTAGGTCATCTACAGCGTGGAGGTTCTCCAAGTAGTTTTGATCGTGTATTAGCTACTCGTATGGGATTTGCAGCAGTCAACGAACTATTGGCAGGCAATAGCCAAGCCACAGTTGGTATACGTGGCACGAAAATAACTACTACTCCTTTAGCTATAGCTTTGAATAATAAAGAATTCAAACTTGACGAAGAACTATTGGAAATAGCAAATATTATGAACAAATAACTCAACGTATGATTTTAGTCATTTTCACAGGATCAAGATATGCCGACTGGCGATTGGCAGATAAAGGTAAATTGTTGCATGGTTTCCGGACTGCAGGCATCAATTCCTACATCCAAGATGAAAATTTTATAAATCAACTACTGAATAAAAATACTCATCTGCTTTATAACGCAGAGAAAGTGAGAAAGATTTTTTTCTTCGGTGCTGGAGCTTCCTCTAAAGAGCGTCAGGATAAAATTATTGACGTATTTTCAAGTTTTTTCAAGAACGCAAAAGTGCGTGTTCAGCATGACTTGGATGCTTCAGCCCTATCTACATTTGGTGATGATAAAGGTATTGTAGGTATTCTAGGTTCTGGGGCTAATGCTGCTTACTACTCTGGAAAGAAAGTTGTCGAAAACAATTTTGGTCTTGGATATATTCTTGCTGATGAAGGTTCGACTAATTGGATGGCACAGCAGTTACTGAAGGATTTTTTAACGGATGGTATGCCTAAGGGATTCCGTGAAAAATTGTTAGATAAGCATCCTATTGATAGAAAACTTATTCTAGAAAGAATTTACAACAGTCCGAACCCAAATATATTTTTGACATCTTTTGCAGATTTTATTCTAGAGAACAAAAATGATCCTTATATGAGTCAAATCATCCGTAAGGGGCTAGAATTATATCTTAAGACATACCTACTACCTTTAGCTGACAACCATCCAGATGCCTCGATTAGCATGACTGGATCTGTTGCTTACCATTATAAAGATTGGTTACTAGAATTGGCGAACGAACATCATTTGAATATAGAGACTATCATCAAAGAACCTATTCAAAACTTAATAAAATATTACATTAATAAAAACTGAAAAAATGAAAATTGGAATTAACGGATTTGGCCGTATCGGTCGTTTAGCTTTCAGAGCTGCTGTAAATCGTGAAGATATTGAAATCGTTGGTATTAATGATTTGGTAGAACCAGATTACATGGCTTACATGTTAAAATACGATTCTACACACGGTCGTTTCGATGGTACTGTTGAAGTTGAAAACGGGAACTTAGTTGTAAACGGTAAAACGATTCGCGTTACTGCTGAAAAAGATCCTGCAAATTTAAAATGGAACGAAGTTGGTGCTGAGGTTGTTATTGAATCAACTGGTTTATTCTTAACTCAAGAGTCAGCTCAAAAACATATTGATGCTGGTGCAAAAAAAGTTATCATGTCTGCTCCTGCTAAAGATGATACACCTACCTTCGTAATGGGTGTAAATCACAAAGAGTTAACTGCAGATCAAAATATTGTATCAAACGCTTCATGTACTACAAACTGTTTAGCGCCTGTTGCTAAAGTTTTAAATGATAAATTCGGTATCGTTGAAGGTTTAATGACAACTGTTCACGCTGTGACTGCTACTCAAAAAACAGTAGACGGTCCTTCAGTAAAAGACTGGAGAGGTGGACGTGGCGCATACCAAAATATTATTCCTTCATCTACTGGTGCTGCAAAAGCTGTAGGTTTAGTATTACCTGAGTTAAAAGGTAAATTAACAGGTATGTCATTCCGCGTTCCTACTGCTGACGTTTCTGTTGTTGATTTAACAGTTCGTTTAGAAAAAGGTGCTTCTTACGAAGAGGTTAAACAAGCAATGAAAGATGCTTCAGAAGGTGAATTAAAAGGTATCTTAGGTTACACTGAAGATGAAGTTGTTTCTACTGATTTCTTAGGCGATGCTCGTACTTCAATCTTCGATGCTAAAGCTGGTATCTCATTAAATGATAATTTCGTAAAAGTTGTATCTTGGTACGATAACGAATGGGGTTATTCAAATAAAATTATTGACTTAGCTCAAGAAGTTGGTAAATTTATCAAATAGTAATCTAACTATATTTAGATCCGGTTTAGTTCACTAAACCGGTTTTTTTTTATAGCAAACCTTCATCCCTAAAACTAAAATAGGCGTCATCTGTAAAAATAAGGTGATCATTTACTTTAATATCCATAACTTTTGCTGCATCGTTGATTTTGGAAGTAAGAATCTTGTCAGCGTGGCTTGGCATCAATGTTCCTGACGGATGATTGTGGGCAAGTATCATAGCATGTGCTTTGGACTGCAAAGCATGTCTTAGTATGATCCGCACATCGACAGGTGTAAAGTCATTTCCACCCCGCCCAATCAAACGTACTTCTAATAACTTACATGCTGTGTTTAAGTATAAAACCCAGAATTCTTCATGAGGTAAATCCTGCAACTGTGATTTGAAATGATCAAACACACGTCTACTACTATTTAATATGGGTCTTTCCTGAACTTGTTCATCACGACGTCTACGTCCGATTTCCAAAGCTGCTATAATACTAATTGCTTTAGCTTCACCGATACCTTTGTATTCACACAATTCCTCAATATCCTTTTTTGAAAGGTTTGCAAGATTATTATTAACATCGCTCAGTATACGCTTACACAATTCTACTGCGGTCTCACTACGAGAGCCAGACCCAATTAATATCGCTAAGAGTTCTGCATTGGTAAGTGCTCTCCTACCTTGTTCCATCAGTTTTTCACGCGGTCGGTCTGACTCTGCCCATTCGCGAATGACAAGTTTATTCTCCCCCATTACCCAGTAAATCATTGGTTATCTTAAATTTATAAATTAACGTTCAGTAAATCAAACTTATCTATATTTTGTATAGGCAATTGGTAGTATATCTTTCTAGAAAAATATTATCTTTGTGGTTCGAAAATAAATTTATTTAGCAATGAGTAAAGCGATTATCAAGACAGAAAAAGGCGATATGACTGTGCAATTCTACACAGCAGACGCTCCTAATACAGTAGCAAATTTTATTAAATTAGCTAAAGAAGGTTACTACGACGGTTTGACATTTCACCGCGTGATCCCTGATTTCGTAATTCAAGGTGGTTGTCCGAACACACGTGAAGGTGCTACGGGGATGCCAGGTACAGGTGGTCCAGGTTACAAAATTGATTGTGAATTAACAGGTGAAAACCAATACCATGATCGTGGTGTCTTATCAATGGCTCATGCAGGTCGCAATACTGGTGGTTCTCAGTTTTTTGTTTGTCACAGCCGTAATAACACTGCACACCTAGACCGCAATCATACGTGTTTCGGAAAAGTTATCGAAAATGTAGACATCGTTGATGACATTCGTCAAGGCGATCGCATTTTGACTATTGAAATCATTGAAGATTAATAACACATTATTTTAAAATGAACTTAAGAGCATTAGTATCCGTAACAGGAAAACCAGGACTATTTAAATTAGTTGGTCAAAATAAAGGTGGCTTTATCTTAGAAACTTTAGATAATGCTAAAATCAAATCAGTAGTAAACTTAAATACTACGAAAATGGCTACTTTGGAAGATATCACGATCTATGGTGAAGAAGAAGAAATCCGTTTGATCGATATTTTAGAAGCAATCAAATCTAATGGAGGCACTACACCTGATACAAAAGCAGATGGAGAATCTTTAAGAAACTTCTTCCGCGAAGTAGCACCAGGTCATGATGAGTCACGAGTTTATACTTCAGATATCAAAAAAATCATTACATGGTATAATATTATCAAAGAATTCCCTTTGTTTGATGAAGAAGCTCCAGAGCCTTTACACTAACATGGAATAAAATATCGAAAACGGGATGAAATTTTAAAAATTTCATCCCGTTTTTTTTTGTAACACATTTATAATTTTGACGACATATAATTAATATCAATCTTTTATTTATGAAAAAAATCATCACGCTTGCACTTAGCTTATTATTACTTATTTCTCCGTTATTTGCTCAAGAAAACTCCTTATTATGGAAAATATCTGGTAAAGATCTAAACAAAGACTCTTACCTATTAGGTACTATTCACATGATTTGTGAAGAAAATTATACAGAATTTAAAAAGATCGAAAACGTTTCTTCAAAAGTAGATCAAGTTATTTTAGAAATAAATATGCATGATCCTGCGATTGCACAACAGGCACAAGCATTAGCCATGACTCCTGATCCAAATTTTGTTGCCCAAATGACCACAGATGAACGCAGATTCATCGATAGTGCGCTAACTGCGAACCAACTGTCAATGGAGATGTTTGATATCGTAAGCCCTGCTACTGTCGTTAGTTTGTTGACACTAAAATCTTTTGCTTGTTCTGATCTGACTAAGGTACGTTCGATTGAGCAGGAAGTATTAAAGCTAAATGCTAACAAACCAGTATTTGAGCTAGAGACTTTAGAATTCCAAATGAATGTATTGAACAAATTGGCTACTCCTTCATATTTTCAACAATACTTCAAAAACTATGAAGATCAGATGAAATTAACAAAACAACTTGTAGAGTATTACAATAATGAAGATCTAGAAGGACTTATGACTATGTTTACTAATGAAAAATATATGACTAAAGATCAGTTTAAACTCATGCTAACTGACCGCAATAATAGATGGGCTAAGGATCTTCCTTCAAAAATCAAAGATACATCAACACTAATTGCAGTCGGTGCAGGACATTTAGTTGGAGAGACAGGTATTATTCAATTATTGAGAAATGAAGGTTACGATGTAACCCCTGTATATAATTAATAAATAGGAAAGGCTTAACGTTATTGTTAAGCCTTTCCTATTTATCTAGAATGCGATAGCATCCAATCGTAAATTTCGTTCTGATGGAATAATCTTTCTACACTTCCATGTGTACCACCAGGTATAATCGTCAGTTTTGCATTTGCTTCTTGATCACACTTTTTGATAGCGTTATAGATTTTCTTACTCTCGGATGCTGGTACAGCTCTATCTGCAGATCCATGTTGTATCCATAGCGGTACTTGTGTCAAATTACACGCATAACTCAGTGTACCACCTCCACATATCGCTACAGCAGCAGCAAAGCGATATGGATATTTTCCTGCTACGTCCATCGTACCATATCCTCCCATACTCATGCCACAGATATATACACGGCTTGGATCGATATTGTAATTAGCTAACATATAGTCTACTACTTCAATCACATGATCTGGATTCCAACCATTGCTCGTCTGAGGAGCAACAACTACTCCTGGAATTTCCTTTCCACGATTGGCTGCATATAATACTCCGTATCGTTTCACTCTATCCAAATTATTACCAGATAAACTACGTCCATGTAGAAATACTATCAACGGTTGCTTTTGTTCATTAGCGCTGTAGTCTTCCGGTAGTTTTACTAAAAAATTATATTTTGTTTTATTAAGAATTGGCTCCGTATGTCCGTATGTGCTAGTGTAGCTTACAATAACCAATAAAATAAATATATAAATAGATCTCATATATGATATGCTATATAATTAGGATACCAATTTAGCACAAATATAACTTTAAAACAAAATATCTAATGACAGTTGTATGACAATAAGATAATTTTTCTTATGTTTAAATAAATAATCAACGAAATTATGATATCTATTAAGAAAATATGTTCAATCATCAGTTTGGGTGCCTTAGTTATTGGCATAAGTGCATTTAATACTACTACCGAGCAAAATTCGGCACCCAAACCAAGTAATCTTAAAGTCTTACCAAAAAATATTGATTCGCAAAGCTTGGATAAAGTGATGAAGGGATTTAATGCAGCATTAGGAGTAAAGTGTAACCACTGCCATGCACCTAAGGCCAATGGAGAGCGTGGTTTAGATTTCGCCAGCGACGCAAATAAAAATAAAGACATCTCACGTGAGATGATGAAAATGACTTCTAAAATCAATAAAAAATATTTCAAAAAAGAGCATGAAGGTGTTGTACAGAATATCTCCTGTAATACTTGTCACAATGGAAAAGCAAAACCTGCAACAATGGCTCTAAACTAAAAGTAGTGCCTTAGTTAAGGCACTATTTAACATAATTTAAAATACGGTGGGAGATGATTATGACTAATAAATTGATTAAAAGTTCGTAATTTTATAGCTCTATAAATTACATATCACCGTATATGAAAATACTACACACTGCAGATTGGCATCTTGGTAAAAAATTAGATTTCATTTCTCGAATTGAAGAACAACGTGAAGTGTTGGAAGAGATTTGTGCTCTTGCAGACGAACATCATGTTGATCTGGTTCTTGTCGCTGGTGACTTATTTGATACATTCAATCCTTCAGTAGAAGCTACTGAATTATTATATAAAACGCTTAAAAAACTTACTAATAATGGTCAACGTCCCGTTATCGCTATAGCAGGGAACCATGATTCTCCAGATCGAATTGATTCACCTGATATTTTAGCAAGACAATGTGGGATTTTATTTGTAGGATATCCGAATGCTCAAATTGCTACTGAACATAACGATAATGCATTCAGTATCACAAAAACAGATGCAGGTTTTCTTGAGATTAAATTCGCTCATATACCTTATCCAGTACGTATATTGGCAACACCATATGCTAATGAATTGCGCTTAAAGCAATTTCTAGGTGTTGAAAATAAGGCAGAAGAATTAAACAATGTCTTAAAAACTAATTGGACGCAACTTGCTAATAAGTATTGTGATTGCACAGGCGTCAATATACTTACTGCACACTTATATATGTTGGAACGTGGTGGTGAGATTTTAGAAGAACCAGATGGCGAAAAGCCCATAAAAATTGGCAATGCTGACATTGTGTATACGGATGCTATACCTCCACAGATACAATACTCGGCACTAGGGCATTTACATCGATTTCAATATATACAAGGACATAATAATCCTGTAGTATACTCTAGTTCCCCTCTCTGCTATTCATTTTCAGAAGCAGGACAAGAAAAGAGAGTCGTATTGATTCATGCAAAGCCTAATCAACCTGTACAGATTGATCCATTGAAGCTACATAAAGGCAGATCACTACAGCGCAAAAGATTTTCTGACATCGACGAAGCTATCACTTGGTTGCATGCTAACCCATATGCGTTAGTTGAGTTAACTATGGTGACGGATACATTTATGTCTTCGCAAGATCTAAAAAGATTGCAAGAAGCACATCAAGGTATCGTACATATCATACCAGTAGTTACAAATAGACAGGCTACACAGTTTGCAAATGATGAGATAAAATTAAATCAAGATATACATAGTTTATTCAACGATTTTTTCCGTAGCAAATATGGTCAACAGCCTAATGAAGAAATTAACGAGCTGTTTAAAGAAGTATTAGCATATTCCAAAGATTTAGAAGAATAAGGCATGTTACCATTATATTTAAGCATAGAAGGACTTTACTCCTACCAGCAAAAACAAGAAATTGATTTCACTAAACTGACAGAAGCAGGTTTATTCGGGATATTTGGAGCCGTTGGATCTGGTAAATCTTCCATATTAGAAGCTATTAGTTATGCGTTATATGGAGAAACTGAACGTCTAAATAAACAAGAAAAACGAGCGTACAATATGCTGAACCTAAAGTCAGATTCAGCTATCATAGATTTTCAATTTTTAAATTTTGAGAATAGAAAATTTAGATTTATTACGCAATGGCGTCGAAAGAAAAAATTTGAAGATACAACGACTATTGAAAGACTAGCTTATGAAGATATTCATGGAAACTGGATTCCGATGGAGTCTGCTGATGCTACTAAAGTAACAAACCTTTCGTATGCAAACTTTAGACGTACTATAATCATTCCCCAAGGGCAATTCCGTGAGTTTTTGGAATTAAAAGGTAAGGATCGCTCGGAGATGATGAAAGAAATTTTCTTTCTCAACCACTATGACCTTGGTCCTCATGTCGCAAACCTAAATGCTGCTAATAATAAGAAAATCGAGCATTTAAAAGGTGCATTGACAGGATTTGAAGAGGTTAGTGAAGAATTAATACATGAAAGAAGGTCTGCACTAAGTCTTAATAAGAAATCATTAGCTATCCAGAAAAATGAATTTGAGCTGCTGTTAAATGAAATTAAAAAATTGCAGACGGCTAGAGACAATAGGTTGAAGTTAGCTCAAAAACAATCAGAACTAGAAAAACTTGCGGTACAGCAAGCACACGTAGAAGCTGTTCAACGTGAATTGTCAGAATATGAATCTGTAGTAACTAATTTCGCTGCACATATAGAAAATATTCACAGTGTGACTGCACAAAGAGAACAGTTGCTTCACAAGATTGAGCAATTAAAGGAAAGTAAAATTACTTTGAGAAATACTATTGATCAGGCCGAACAGAAATTATTAGTATTACAAGATGACTATACCAATCTAGATCTATTTCGCAAGAAGATTGAAGATTACAAGTTATTAGCGTATAACCTTAATCTACAGGGTCAAATTCAAGAATACACTAATCGACTGTCAAAAGGTTTACCAATATTATTGGAGACCGTTCAACATGAAAAAGAATTATCGGATAGTCTAACAGCTTTTGAAAAACAGTTAGAAGAGTTAAAGGAAAGCAAAATAAATTCGGCTGAATTAATAAAGATCGAAAACTGGTACAATACGGCAGGTCAATACCTTCGTCAAAAAACTGATTTAGCATCGAAAATAAATCAAATCCAGCAAGAAATTGATAAATATCGAGCAGAGTTTGTAGAAATAGGTGTTTCAGAGGAATCTTGGAATGAAGAGCTAGCAAATCGCTTAGAAGAAATTCGTAATCAGCAGCAAATAATCCAAGACAAAGATGCAGATCTTCGCGTAAAACAAGAACTATCACAATATATTCTTCGTCTCCGAGATCACGAACCTTGTCCATTATGTGGCTCTAAGGAACACCCTGCACCTATGCACACAGATGATATTTCCAACGAGTTAACGAAGATTCATCAGGATAGAAACGGGATAATTCTAGAAGAATCCAATCTGCGCAAGTTATTGCAACATGCATCTCAGCTATCAAATACTTTAGATTTCAAACAATCATCTTTAGCTCAACTAATTAAAGAATTAGAAATATTGACATCACAACAAACAGAACATCTTGATTCGTTTGCATGGATTGAGTTTGATCGCGATGATCGTAATACTTTCGAAAATAAAAAACAAGAAGTCAACCTGCTAGAAGCAGATATATCTCAGAAAGAGAGACAGCTCAAAGAGCTACGTGATACTCTTCAAAAAACGAAAGATAATATCAAACGTTATGAAAAAACACTTGATGACCTTAAATACAATGTCAGAATACTAGAATCTAACATAGATCAAAATAGTAAACAATTAAAAGTACTGACTACCTCTGAACCATCGGCGCGTACCCAAGAAAGTATAAGTCAAAGTAGTGCTGTATTGTTGGACAAAATAACAAATACAGAGTCCAACTATAATATTTGGTCATTGAATCTTCAAGATGCAAGGACACAACTCGCAGCAGTGTCTGGGCAATACACAGAGGCACATGCGCAATATATGAGTTTCAGCGAGCAGCTACAATCTCTTCAAAAGATTATTAATCAATTACTTGTGAAATTTAATTTTGAAGATATTACACAAGTTAAGAGTGTGATACAGAAAAACTTAGACGTACATCAATTAAGATCTCAAATCCAAAATTTCTATTTACAGTTGAATACGTTGAATTCAGTCATTGAAGAATTACATAATATAACACAGCAGGAAAATTATTCAGAAGAACACTTTCAACGTCTAATAATTGTGCAAAATGAAAAAGCACAAGAATTAGAATCACAATTGACGTTGGTTGGAGGATTAGAAAAAGAAATCACAAGATTAGAATTAGAACTAAACAAAAAGATCGATTTATTGGCTGAGTACGAACGCTTGAACGCACGAAAAGATAATTTGCGTATTCTTGACAATATGTTCAAAGGTAATGGTTTTGTGAATTATGTATCAAGTATACATTTACAACGACTATGCGAAATAGCTAATCAGCGTTTCTTAAGACTCACAAAGAATCAATTAAGTTTGACAATAAATGAAAACAATGAATTTGAGGTGATTGATTACCTAAACAATGGCTATCATCGCTCGGTTAAGACGTTATCTGGAGGTCAAAGTTTTCAGGCATCATTATGTCTAGCCTTGGCTCTTGCCGAGAACATACAAGCTTTAAATAAGGCTGACCGTAATTTCTTTTTCATTGACGAAGGATTTGGTACCCAAGATACAGAGAGCATCAATACTGTTTTTGATACTTTACAATATCTTAATCAAGAAAATCGCGTGGTTGGAATCATCTCGCACGTTGAAGAATTAAAAGAAAGAATACCTCGAGCGATATCTGTTATTAATGATAACGTTTCTGGAAGTAAAATATACTACCAATAGACAAACAAAAGGCTTACATGAATGTGTAAGCCTTTTGTTTTATACCTTGCTATTAAAATCTATAACTTCAAGCGTACTATACAACTCTAAGTATTTTTTAATAGCTAAGCGTTTTCTATCATCTAGATTAAAATCTAAGTTTTTCGTTAGATAATAATGATAATCGAAATTTTTGATCCAAGGCAACCCGTCAATTACATCTTCTGGATGCGATACTCCATCGGCTAATGCATTATTAAAAGCTTTAATAAAATCTTCCGAGAGTTCTTTGTTAGCTACCCATACAGCATATGCAAATGAAAGCCCTGTAAATTCCTTCCAAATCTCACCCAAATCATAGACATATGGAATATTTTGCTTTTTACCAAATGTTCGATCTCCAATTAATACATACGCATCAGCTTCACCTTCCATCGTAACTGCTACGTCCAGTTTCCAATGATGAGCTAGTAGTATACGTGCTAGTCCATTTGACGTACGAGACTCTGTATCTAAACGTATAGATTTAATCTCTGATATAGGTTTATTTGAGAAAATAAACACAGAATCCACAGCTCCGTCAGATCCAATACAATAATCAGTAATAATATGATAGTTAGGTATACGACTCAATGCAGCAATAGGTACAATACCTAAATCTACTTCATTATTAATCAACCTACGAGCACATGCCGACGGTACATCTACTGATAAGTCTATTCGACTCATCACATCTACAGATGCCTTAATACCTTGCAAAAACGGCAATGTGTTGGTGTAACTCACTGCCGAAATTTTTATCTTTTTCATTATATTCCTTCTAAATGTTTGGTATTATAATGATCTACAATTTCAAACGTATCATTTTCGTATTGTAATACGTAAAGAGATGTATTAGTATGTGGAAAATCATCCATCTTGCTGACATGAACACCAGTAAGATGACACAATAATATACGCAGGGCTCTGCCATGCATGCAGACAAGAACCGTCTGTTCTTCGGGTCTACTCAACATATAATCAATAGCTACCCGCTGACGCATAACCACAGTGTTTGGGGACTCACCATTTTTAATGGCTAAATCCAGATTACCTGTTCTCCAAGAATTAATAACATGATCAAAACCTTTCATAATTGTTTCGTCTTGTTCTTTACCCTCATATATCCCCCAGCTTATCTCATCTAAGCCAACTAGTTGTTCTGCAGCAATACCTTGATCTACAAACTGTTGTACAGTCTGATGTGTACGCAGTAAGGTTGACATATATACTTTGTCAAATGGAATCGATTTATATGCTTCATAAAATGCTTGAGCTTGTCGCATTCCATTAGCATTTAATGGAGAATTGACCCCTCTACCTTGTACTATACCACGTAGATTGAGATCTGTCTGACCGTGTCTGATAAAATAAAAGGTCTTTTTCAAAATTAAGCGTTGATTACAGGTAACGAATAATATTTTTTAGACTTATCATCCTCAAATACAACATCTTTAAAGTCAGTAACTACATTGTATAATGTGTCACGTTCTATAGGATGACGTCCTACATGTCTGATTAACTCCACGAGTTCCTGCGTACTCATAGCAGGGGTTTGCTCCTCAGCACCTGCCATAGAATAGATTTTTGTCGTATCATCAAGCGTTCCATCTATATCATCAACACCATAAGCCAACGATAATTGTGCTGTATCGCGAGATATCATAGCCCAATAAGCTTTGATATGTGCAAAATTATCTAGGTAAATACGAGAAATCGCATAGTTACGAAGATCCTCAGTAATAGATACTTCGGGCACATGTTCCATTTGGTTATCCTTATTTCGAAATTTCAAAGGAATAAACGTCTGAAAACCACCAGTCTTATCTTGCAAAGTACGTAAACGCTCCATATGATCGATACGGTGCCAATACTCTTCGATATGTCCGTACAACATCGTCGCGTTAGTGTGCATACCTAATTTGTGTGCTTGTTCATGAATATCCAACCACTGCTCAGCAGTACATTTGTCATGTGCGATTTGTACACGAATGTCTGGGTGAAAAATTTCTGCACCACCACCGGGCATTGAATCAAGTCCACACTCTTTCAAATATTTCATCCCATCGTAATGAGACAATTTCGCTTTCTTGAAAATATAATAATATTCAACCGGGGTTAATCCTTTGATGTGTAAATCCGGACGATGTTCCTTACAACGCTTAAAAAATTCAGCGTAGAATTCTAAATTTTGCTTTGGAACAACACCACCTGTGATATGAACTTCTGTAACTGGCTCTCCATCGTATTTCTTAACGATTTCCATCATGCCATCTACATCCATCTCCCATCCTGCATCGCGATTCTTAATCAATCGTGAATAAGAACAGAATTTACAATCGTATACACATACATTCGTTGGTTCAATATGGAAGTTACGATTGAAATAGGTGTAGTCTCCATGCTTTTTCTCACGTATATAGTTGGCTAATACGCCAAGGTAGTTCAAATCACCTTTTTCATAAAGCAATACTCCCTCATCAAAAGAAATACGCTCTTCCGATAAAACTTTTTCTGCTATTCTTTTCAGATCAGTATCCAAATGAGGATTATTGATTAAGAAAGAAAGCTTTCTCTCAGCATTCATAGTTATCTCCTTGTAATTCAAATGTACCAAAAGTATGGCACTTCATGTTTATCAATAAGCGATTAAGATTCGCCAAATTGCTGCATATCGATTAATTTTCGATATAAACCATTAGCAGCGATTAATTCATTGTGCGATCCTACCTCTATAATATTACCAGCTTCTAATACGACAATTTTGTCTGCATTTTGAATTGTACTCAAACGGTGTGCTATCACTACTGTTGTGCGGTTCTCCATCAACTTGTACAATGCATCTTGAACAAGTCTTTCTGATTCCGTATCCAGTGCAGAGGTAGCTTCATCTAATAACATAATTGGAGGATTCTTCAAGACTGCACGCGCTATACATAGACGTTGTCTTTGGCCGCCAGAAAGTTTAGAACCGCGATCTCCGATATTCGTCTGATATCCATTATCAGTTTTAATAATGAAATCATGTGCATTTGCTATTTTTGCAGCTGCCTCTACTTCTGCCTGCGTAGCATTAGGATTTGCAAATGCAATATTATTAAATATCGTATCATTAAATAAAATAGATTCTTGATTTACAGAACCTATTAAAGCCCTCAACGAATCTTGCTCAACGTCTCGAACATCAACTCCATCAAATAAAACCGCACCATTGGTGACATCCATGAAACGAGGTATTAAATCAATTAGCGTAGATTTACCGCCACCAGATGGACCAACCAATGCTATAGTCTCACCTTTATTTATGCTCAAATTGATATTTGACAAGATATTCTTTTCAGCATATGCAAAATCTACATTTTGAAATTTTATTTCCTTCTCAAAAGATTTTACACTTACAGATCTGTCTTTATCTTTAACTAAGTTAGCTTCGTCAATGAGATTCAATACGCGCTCACCAGCCGCAATACCATTGTGGATATTTGAAAACGCATCTGTCAATGCCTTAGCAGGTCGCATGACTTGAGAAAATATACCTATGTATGCTATAAATTCCGAAGCCTTTAACTCACCTTGACCACTTAATACCATATGACCACCATATAAAAGAATGACTGCGACCATCGTTACTCCCATCAATTCCGATACTGGTGAACCCATCTGCTGTCTACGAGCCATTCTACGCATGATATTAGAATATTTTTCGCTTTCCAGATTAAACCTATTTTTCACATAGGGGACAGCATTGAAAGCCTTGATGATCTTCACACCTGATAACGCTTCATCAAGATAAGAAATCATATTGGCATAAGACTCTTGCCCTTCTTTTGCTTGAGCTTTTAGTTTCTTCACAATTTTAGAGATAACCAAACCAGATATCGGCAACACTAAAATTGAAAATAATGTAAGCTTAGCTGAAAATGAAAATAAAACAATGATATATGCTAACAACTGCAACGGCTCTTTGAAAGCAACCTGCAATGTAGACGTCACAGAAAACTGAACCACTTGTACGTCTGAAGCAATTTTAGAAATAACATCACCTTTTCGCTGATTCGTAAAAAAACCTAAATGCAAATCCATTACATTATTAAAAACTGCTTTTCGCAAATTAAGTAATGTATGAATGCGTAGATTTTCCATAACGCGCTGTGATAAATAACGAAATAGATTGGAAATAAATACAGATATCACAATAACTATACACACATATTTCAACGCTTCGTAAGGTCCTAGATCGTAATATAACATATCGGCATAATAGGTAAACCAACCTCCAATATCTCCTATACTATCTGGTCTTACTACAGATTCTTTCAGTTCTGCGCTTACATCACTTGTTCCTTTAAATAACACCTGCAGTAATGGGACCAATAGGGCTAGATTTAGCGTCCCAAAGATGACAGTAAGAAGTGTACAAATGATATATGGAATTGCATATTTCCCGATGGGCTTTGCAAATGATAATAATCTAAAGTATGTTTTCATTCATTAATATATGATGAGCAAAAATAACAAAAAAAGAACGCTAATATGTTATAATGCACAGGTAAGCTACGCAAAATCTTGCATAAACATAATTTTACAGGTTAATAAATACGCAGCTAGACACTAAACTTATAACTATTCTTAAGAAATACCAAAATAGTCATGAAAAATTCAATAAAACAGTTTTGTTTTTATATTTTTAACACCAAATATTAAAACAATGCAAATCCAGGTTGCCAAAAGATTACAACATACAGAGGAATATTATTTTTCAAAAAAGCTCAGAGAAATCGAGCAAATGAATAATGCTGGTGCGAAAGTGATTAACCTAGGAATAGGTAGTCCTGATCTTGCTCCACATCCTGATGTCGTAAAAGTTTTACATGAACAAGCTTCATTATCTAATACACACGGTTATCAGAACTATAAAGGTGTACCAATCTTACGCCAAGCAATGACCGATTGGTACGCGAGGTATTATCAAGTTACTTTGGATCACACTAAGGAGATTCTACCACTTATTGGATCTAAAGAAGGAATTGTTCATATCTGTATGACTTACCTCCAAGAAGGCGATCAAGTGTTAATCCCCAACCCTGGGTATCCAGCTTACGCAAGCGCAGTTCGATTATCTGGCGCTACGGCAATTCCATATAAGTTATCGGCATCTAATAGTTGGCTAGTTGACTTTGAGGAACTTGAAAAATTAGATCTTACAGCCGTTAAATTAATGTGGATCAATTATCCACACATGCCGACAGGTGCATTGGCTAATAAAGATTTCTTTGAGAAAGTGGTAGCATTTGGTAAGAAGCATAATATTTTGATTTGTCATGACAATCCGTATAGCTTTATATTAAATGATAGTCCTTTCAGTATTCTTACTGTGGATGGAGCATTAGACGTGTGTATTGAACTTAATTCATTGAGTAAATCATCCAATATGGCGGGCTGGCGTATTGGTATGTTGATCGCAAACGAAATGCGTATTGCAGAGATTCTACGATTTAAAAGTAATATGGACTCTGGTATGTTTTTACCAGCGCAACTTGCTGCTGCTAAAGCATTGAATCTAGACAAATCTTGGTATACTCAACTCAATGATGTGTATGCAAAACGCCGTGAAAAAGTCTTTGAAATTATGGATTTGTTGGGGTGTGAGTACGCACAAAATCAAGTTGGATTATTTGTTTGGGCAAAAATTCCAAATCAATACAAAGACTGTTATGAAATCTGTGACAAGATATTGTACAATGCCAATGTATTCATTACCCCAGGAGGTATTTTTGGTACAGCAGGCGAAGAATATATTCGCATTAGCTTATGTGCTACTGAATCAGTATTTGAAGAAGCAATAAACAGAATAAAGACAAAACTTATTAACAAATAATACCATCAACATGAATATAGCTATAGTAGGGATAGGGTTAATAGGTGGTTCGGTCGCCATTAAATTAAAACAAACTAACTTTTGCGATAAAATATATGGTGTAGACAAGAGTGAGACAAATCAGAAGAAAGCATTACAGCTTGGCCTTGTCGATGAAATTTGTTCATTAGACGAAGCTTTAGAAAAATGCAAGGTCATCATTTTGACTACTCCTGTAGATGCAATAATGAAATTGGCTACATATCTTCTAGATCGTATCCAAGATCAAGTAATTATTGATATGGGATCTACTAAGATTAATATTCTCGAACAGATCAATGATCATCCAAGAAGAGGACGTTACGTAGCAGCTCACCCAATGGCAGGTACTGAATATTCTGGACCAGAAGCAGCATTACCAAACTTATTCAAAGATAGAAATATGGTTTATGTAGAAGCTTTCAAGTCAGATGAAGATGCATTTGATCTAGCAGATGCTATTACTGACCAACTCGAAATGAAAACTTTATTCATGAATGCCGAGGAGCATGATATGCATACTGCATACGTTTCTCATATTTCGCATCTTACTTCGTTCGCGTTAGCTTTGACTGTACTTGAAAAAGAGAAATCTCAAGGAAGAATATTCGAATTGGCTGGGTCAGGATTCGAATCTACTGTTCGTCTTGCGAAATCTTCACCAGACATGTGGACACCAATATTCAAGCAAAATCGCAACAATGTTTTGGAGGTTCTTGAAGAACATATTAAACAACTACAAAAATTATACGATAAGTTAGATCAAGAAGATTACGATGGTCTATATACGCTTATAAAAAAGTCAAATAAGATTAAACGAATTATCAAATAAAAAAAGCGAGCTATTAGCTCGCTTTTTTTATTTGATAATTAAATATGCTAAATTAATTTCTAGACTTTTTGAAAAACAATATAAATGTCAATGTAGCGATTCCAGTAAAGAATGGATAGTACAGATATTTAATTAATTCAATAGGTGTCACAGTAGGTGTTGAGAGTCCTCCTCCTTTCACAACTAAAGCAGATGCTGCTAAGGCTGCTAAAACCTGAGCGCCATATGGAATTATTCCCTGAGCAAAACAAGATACAGTATCTAAAATAGATGCTACTCGTTTACCATCCAATTCAAACCTTTCAGATATTTCTTTAGCAATTGGTCCTACAATCACAATGGTGATTGTATTATTCGCTAATGCAAAGTTAACTAAGGCTGTTAATATAGCAATCCCTAATTCGGCACCTTTCTTAGAATTTATATTTCTGAGTATGACATTTAATAAAAAGTCAATGCCACCATTATAGCGTATAATACCAACTACTCCACCTATTATCAGACATAAAATAGATAACTCAAACATACCGGCAAATCCGCCATTGATAGACTGTACACTCTCTAAGAATGTAATAGATTGAGTACTCAGTCCAATCACTAAAACGCTAATTATTCCAATAGCCAACGTCCATATAACTTGCACACCTGATAACGCTAATAAAAACACCAATAAATAAGGAGTAATTTTTATAATATCATACTCTCCTACATCTATTTTATCAATGTATTGAGTAAGGGAAGCACCTTGAAAATAATAGATGATA
>JAZQRD010000037.1:0-6801 GCA_045629405.1 Sphingobacterium sp.
AGTTAATAGTTATTTTGGCTTAAACCAAAAGCCATCAATTACACCTGTCAATGGACAATATGAGAATTATTTTAGACAGCCATTTTATGCACTTTACAATAATACCATAGAAGCTAGACAAGTATATCCAGGATATCTTGCTGATTCTACAAATATGAATTACTATGGTGCATCTAAGTGGAATGACGAATATTATAGAAACTCATCATTGTATTCATTAGATTTCAGTTTACGTGGTGGATCTGATCGTGCGAATTTTGGCTTTTTAGGAGGTCATACAAAGAACACGAATACCGCAGACAATAATTACTTTAATAGGTATAATGCCTTATTAAATATTAATATGTTGCCATTTCAATGGTTTACTGTATCGGCATTTTTAAACGCTACACGTACGGATCGAAATAGAAATACAAGCTTGCGTAGCAGATATGGTGAGATTGGCTATTTACCGGATTTATCTACTCCATTGTCTCCAAATGTAGATCAATATAGAAATTACATGTCATTACATGATCGTAGCGTAAACGATAATATCACAAATAGTATACAAGGAAATATTTCCATATCATTAGATATCCTATCTAACTTAAATTATACTACAGCGTTTGCAGTGGATTATACAGAAGGTATACGTGATATATTCTATCCTTCTGAATTGATGGAAACGACGAACTATATTTCTAATTATTATGGTTACTCGCAGCGATATACTTTTACAAACAATCTAAAGTATAATCTTACTATTGATGATAAGAATGCTTTGTCTTTTATTGGAGGTATCCAATATTTAGATGATCTTAATAGATTTACATACGCTAAAGCTTTCGATGGTCCAAATGATTTCATCAAACTTAACGTAGTAGACGGTGACCCCAATAAGGCAGAATACTTAAGTCCTATAGGTGGTTTAAAAGTTCATAGATGGTATAATTCAGAACTGAATCGCCTGTTTTCAGCGTATGGCAAGATTGGTTACCAATACGATAAGATTTTAGATTTTGATGCTGTAGTGCGTTGGGATGCATCGTCAACGATTCAACCAGATTCAAGATGGTTGTTTACACCATCTGCAAGTGTAAAGTGGAATCTGAACGAACAATTTGGTTTTGAGGATCAATTCTCAATCAAATTAGCGGCAGGTCGTGTAGGTCGCATCAATTCAGATAGCCGTTATGCTGTAGGACCTCAATATTATTCTAATCTTAATTGGGCTGGTGAATCAAATATTCTTTCGTTCTATGGCAATTCAGCTTTATCAAGACCATATAACAGAGGTTGGGTTGGCTATGATTTAGGCTGGTCTTATGTGGATCAGGTTGATTTGAATATTTTAAAATCTTTCTTTAATAATAGACTTACTGCCAATTTATCAGTATATCAAAAGGATACAAAAAACCAAGTTGTATTGATTCCTGTGCCAGAAGAATATGGATATGTAGGACAATTTAAAAATGGTTTATCTATTCGTAACCAGGGAATTGATCTAGGGATTTCGGCAGATATTGTTAAAAAGCCTGAGTCATTTAGCTGGTTTTCTTCCTTAAATATCAATTTGAACAAAAACGAAGTTGCAGCTCTTCCAGATAATTTGTCCGAACTCGTAGTTGGAGATCGATTATTGCGCGTAGGTCATTCGGCAGATGCATTTTGGGTGTATGAAAATACAGGCATTTATGCAGATGCAGCCGATGTACCTACCTCTTCAGGTACCACGTTTAATTTTGATGGTATTCCATTCCAATATGGTGACCCAAAATGGGTAGATCAAAATAACGATTTTCAAATCACATCTGCGGATAAAGTATTAAAAGGTAATTCACTCCCGAAAATTTTTGGTGGATTTAATAATAAATTCACTTACAAAAATTTGGACTTAGGAATAGACTTGTATTTTGCTTTAGGGCATAAGGCTATGAATGAGCGTGCCGCAACAAAGTATAATTTTATTAATAACGAATCCAATAATAGTATAGCCTCTATTCGTGAGATATTTCATTGGCAACAAGATGTAGATATCAGCAAATATCCATTGTATAATGTCTGGAGTAGTATAGATCCATATCGCGTGGATCAGGATTTATTTTTAGAAAACGCTTCTTTCTTAAAAATCCGTGGCATCTCATTGGGGTACGATTTGACCAAAGCGTCATTTTTAAGTAATGTAAAAACGCTTCGTCGTACATACATATATGCTACCGTGAACAACTTATATACTTTCACAAATTTCTCTGGAAGAGACCCTGAACTTGTGAATTTTAATGGATACTACGATGGATATGGATTGCCATTGACACCAACTTATTCACTTGGTTTTAAATTGGATCTATAATCTATACTAGCCAATAATTATGATGAAGAAGATATCAAACTTATTAAAATTGCTCATTGGAGCTGTTTTTATACAAAGTGCTACACTTTCGTGTACAGATAAATTAAATGAACCTAGTGGAGAAGTGGCTTCAGAAACATTGCAATGGACTAGTATTTCGGATACGAAATCTGCATTGTTAGGAACTTACAGTTTACTCCGTGCTGCTATGGTTGAAAATAATTCACACTGGATGTATGGTGAATTACGTCATGGTGATTTTACATCTTACAGCAGATCGGACTTAGGTGCTATTAACACAAATAACCTTAAAGCTTCTTATCCATTGATTAAAGATTTGACCAATTGGAGAAGATTTTATGCAGTAATCAATGCTGCAGCGATATTAATCGAAAGAGCACCGGAAGTTCGTTTAAAAGATTCTCGCTATACAGAACAGAATCTAAAAATGGATATCGCGCAAGCTCGGGCAATTCGTGCTTTTGCATATTTCTACATGGTTAGAATCTGGGGTGATGTTCCCTTGATTACCAAATCTTTTGATGATGGTTCTTTTGAACACAGACCTAAGACCGATAGTCAATCTGTTTTGAATTTTGCGGAAACTGAATTGTTAAGTGCTGTAGTAGACCTACCTTATTTTTACGGCAGTTCATTGGTAAGTTATTATGGCGAGACTAACGGCTATTGGAGAAAAGTGTTGTTCAATAAATTGACAGGTTATGCGGTTCTTTCTCATATCGCTGCATGGCAAGGAAAATACATCAATGTAGATACCTATACGCAATTTATAATGAACAATTATAGTTCATTAGGTCTTGATTATATCTCTAGCATTGGGAATTTATCGGGACTAAATGGTGTGTTTTCAAACAACTACAATTTAGGACAACTCTTATCTGTTCCAGCTCCTTATATCTATGGTGAAGCTTCAGCTACAGGTCATATCGAGGAATTGACATTAGCAGATCCTTTAATATCAAAGCAACGTCCTGATATATATGTACCAAAGGATTCTATAGTTCGAATTTTTAATGACATCAATGATACTCGTTTTGGTATTGATACAATATCTGGACTTACCAGAACCAATTATTTCACAAACTATAGTGGTGAAATTCCAATTTTCAGCAAGATTAAAATTATTAGAGATGGTGTTAACGATGGCTCTTATGGGGTTTTCGGTTCGAACTTAATATTCACCCGCTTGGAAGAAATAACACTTTTGCGCGCAGAAGCTTTGGCTGTATTAGGTTCTAGAGATGAGGCTATTACATTGTTGAATAGAGTGAAAATAAATAGAGGCGTAAGAACATACTCAGTGATTACGACCACACCATTGATTGAGGAAATATTCAACGAACGTAGGCGTGAATTAATGGGTGAAGGGTGGAGATGGTACGATCAAATTCGCTTAAATAGGCTACGTCCAATAAATCGCGAATTGGTACAATTGATCGAACAAGGAGGCATATATTGGCCTATATCATCAGATGTATTGAGTAAAAATAAATCGTTGGTACAGAATGAGTATTGGAAATAAACCTGTCATCCATATGAAAAATTTATATAAAATAATATTACCGTTGCTGTTGTTAGTAAATATCGGCTGTGAAAAAGGCGATGAACATTACTACAACTATAAAACAGAAGCTCCTGTGTATGACGGAACCATCTATGAGTATTTGCAGTCGCAAGCAGGAGTCTATGATTCCTTGCTATTAGTATTGGACAGATTACCAGACCTAAGAGCAAAGTTGAGGAATGCAGATTCTTCATATACTTTATTCGCAGTGACGAATCGCAGCTTTGATATTGCTTTAGAAGCATTAAATACCACAAGATCTCTTACAGGCAGACCTAATTTGTACTTGGAAGATGTAGGACTAGTTGATTTGGATTCTATGACGAATAGGTATGTAATCATGGAAGAGTTCGATACTGAGCAATTGAGCCCTTTTATTGATGGACAGCTGGTGACGAGTACAAAGAATAATTATAAAATGCATATCCAATATCGCGTACTTGATGCATCTGGTTTTGTCGGGGGAGGACAACAGCAGCTGATCTTTAGTGATACTAATAATTCAATTTTCCAGAGGTATTGGCAACGTGTGAACACTTCAGTAGTAAATGTACGTACCAAAAATGGAATTGTACATATCCTATCAGCGGGTCATGATTTTGGCTTCAGCAAGTTTACCAGTAAATATTCCACACAGTAACTAAATTATGAATATCGTGATTAAGCATAAATTCATTATACCATTATTACTTGGGGCACTTTCATTTTCCGCATGTAAATCATTTATTCCTGAAAGTATAGATGCTTTGGGAGACGATGTAAATTACATGGTAAAAGAATATACCCCAACATTGGGTCGTAAGACTATCTATGAAAACGCGGCAAATGTCAGCAACACATCAAGTTTACCGTTGACTTTCAAACTCGTAAATGTGCGAAGTGTAGATGGGGCACCAGCGACTGAGTTAACAGATAAATTCCCAGTAAAAGTTTGGAAAGAAAATTATACGGGAGAAGAAACATCGATTGCTGAAATAGAATCAAAAAGAGAAATTGAATACCATTCAATTTTTGAAGTCAGCGAAAAATCAGGAAACATTTTGTTTTGGGATTATGGTAATTCAAATTGGATCAAAACGCAACCCGATTCATGTTACATTTTTGATGTGGAAATATCCAATTCAGGCGGACGTAAGTACGCACGTAATTTGAGATTAAAGCCATTCAAAGAAAGACCATATCAACCTTCTCAATATAATGTAGAGACTGGCTTAGCAACTAGAGCTGCTTTATCTCCAAGTTATATTTATAATCTAGAAGGTGAAAAAACAGGAGATTTTATTTTCGATGTCGAAGTATATGTCTTCAAAGATATTGAAAACACAGCACCAGGTGGGACATTAACTATCAGTGTGTTGGATTCTATGAACAACTCAATTGACATTAAAAAATTCAAGGATACGAATTGGAAAGAGATGATTCATGGATTCAATCATCGTTTTGAAGGGCATAAGGCTGTATATGATGTAGCATACCCTATTCCATTAGTTCAATATCCTACTAAATATACTACGACAGATGGTAATCTTGCTCGTATCAATTTAAGATATAATAGGTTGGGATTTGGTGGATTTTTATCGCAAAGCCAGTTAGGATTTGACTTTGCAATCTATGAAGAAGGACACTGGGAAATACAATTTCGCTTTCGAGGAGAAACCCCAAAATTTGATAACGACTAGCCTAATTTGAACCGTATGAAAAGATTTAAATTAATATTATTTATGATAAACTTCCTGGTGATGACAGCTTTTGCACAAGAGGTGTCGATTACTGGAGAGGTTCGAAGTTCTTCTGGGGGTACATTACAAGGGGTAACCATTAGTAATAATGCAACAAAAAAAGTATTAGGATCGACTAATGCTCAAGGACAATTTAGCTTAAAAGCTAATACAGGCGATAAATTATTATTTAGAGTAATTGGCCATGATAATAACGTAGTAGAAATAGTAGCAGGCAAGACGAGATATACTTTGACATTAAGAGAAACTTCAACTGAAATCGAAGAGACTGTTGTCGTAGGATATCAAGCACGTAAACGTGAGACATTAACTGGATCTGCTGTAACCATTTCAGGTAAAGAAATTCAAGATGTACCTGTGGCAAACTTCACGGATTTATTGCAAGGTAAAGTACCAGGGATGAACGTGCAGCTGAACAATGGTACACCAGGTATGCGTGGAAGTGTTGCTATTCGTGGTATTTCAACATTGAATGTTCAAGGTACTGGTGATAATGCATTTTTGACTCCGACATCTCCATTATATGTTATCGATGGTGTACCTATTGATGAGGGAACAAACTACGAGTATGGTTTCCAAACAGCAGGCCCTGGTATTAGTCCAATTGCCATGATTCCAGTAGAGGATATTGAAGATGTGACCATTCTTAAAGATGCCCAAGCTACTGCACTTTATGGTTCTAAAGGAGCGTATGGTGTAATATTGGTAAGTACTAAAAGAGGTAAATCAAAAATTCCAATCGTACAATATGTTGGACAAGCCTTTGTGAATACCCCTCCGAATTTGCGCCAAGTATTGGGTGGAGTGTATGAACGCAGATCACGTATCAATCAAATTTTGCAAAATGATACTACTTTGAATGCGGCATTGGATTTAATAAATCGTACACCTTTGTTAGCCGATTCCTTGAATCCATTCTTTAATAACTCTACAAATTGGCAATCGTATTTTTATCGTACGACGATGAATACATCGCATTCAGTTAATATCTCAGGTGGTGATCAAACTTTTAATTACAAGATTGCCCCAGGTTATTATGGTGAACGTGGTATCGTAGAGAATACAGGATTTACGCGTTATTCGATTCCAATGAATATGCAATACAGACCAAGTGATCGCTTCAGAATGTTTGTGAACTTGAGTCC
>JAZQRD010000038.1:0-18344 GCA_045629405.1 Sphingobacterium sp.
TAAGTCAACTCCTTTTGTCAAAGTAGCAGATTTGAATGATATAAAAGCTGAATTAGTCCGTCTACACAATAGTCGTGCACAAAAATCTGCAGAATACAAGTTCTTATTAGAAGATATCGAAGAATTCAATAAATCTGATTCGATCTCAAAAATCAGCTTGAATGTAGCTAGTCTGAAACAAGAGCGTGATACTAATAAAGCGAAGAATAAAACACGTATAAACCGTTTGTTAGAATTACATAATATGCCTCTGTGGAAGGATGGTCAACCGCAACCTAAGCTTGATTTTGACTATATTCTAGATGAGAGTTTGAATATTATGTCTGATTATATCAAATTATCTACCAAGTAGGTTAATAATATAAACAAGAAAGCAGCTAACATAATATGTTAGCTGCTTTCTTGTTTATATAGGAAAATGTAGTATTAAGCTATTCAAACAATTTAATATCAGCCTAATCCACTTGGAATAATGCATTTGCCATAATAAGCTTTCCTGACTCCCAAAAATTTCTAAACAAGACATTATCCGCAAGGTATACCACTGATCCAGCGCCAACATTCTCTGTACCGAATATCAAACCATTCTTAAGCTGCTTATTCAAATTTTGACCAACAAAACCACTCATTAAAGCGTTTTCTTTGATATATCCTACATTCCAACCCTTACCATCCTTGAAATATTGGAACAAATTAGCGTCTTGCTTGAGCGTAAAGTAGTCTTTAGCACCATACATTAGTGGATGAGTATGATCAAATGTAACCTTAAATATAGCTCCTGCAGTATATTCCTTTAGAGACTCACGTTCACGATCAGCATATATCTTGAATGGTGACTCCTTCGCTTTTAAAGTAGAGTCTTGTTTTATCGGTTTAATAGAACTCCATGGCTGTGTTGATAGTTGTGTTACAGCATTTTCAAGAGCAATAACCTTTCCCCCACCTTTAAGCCAATTAGCAAAATTGTCTGCTAACGTTTTATCTTTCAAAAATGAATAACTACCTCTAGGCATGATGAACACATCTATTTCAGACCATTTCACACGAGACATATCCTTCGTGTTCGCCAAAATAATAGGATATTCCAATAGACGATCAAAGTAATGCCACACTTCGCCAACGTGTAGAGCACGCTGCTCTTCTCCAGCCAACATTAATACTTTTGGAGCACGGATAGTTGCGACATCAGATGAACCAATATCCTTGCCTCCTTCCAATATTCCTGACGTCAAAGGATAGACTTTCACGCCCAATCTATCCGCTTCCTGTTTGAGTATTTGCTTTAGATTTTTTTGCTTATTACTAGACGACATTAAAACGATAGATCCAGCTGGAATATTTTCACCGTTTAACTTGAATGCATAGGCAGTTTTCTTCAATTGTATTTTATGTTTGAGTAATGCTGCAGTTAATTTGGCAGCTGAGAAACTATCCCATTTGTACGTGTAACCAAAGCTTTCAGCTAGCTCATTATTAACAGCACTAAACGCATACTCACTTAAATTAGAAGGACTCACTTGTGAAGCTAGACCAGGCAAACCATATACATATGGTAATGCCCATGCTGTGATATCATATGTCACTGAATCAGTTAATTTAGCTTCAGGCTCGAATAATACACGCACCAAAGCTGCTTTGGCTTGATTTCCAGGTATGACTAAATCTTTATCTTTTAGTGTATATGTTTCATTCTTTTTCGAAAAATAATCCAACCCCTTTAGCGATCCAGTACCCTTATAATATTTAATCCCATTTTTGTCCAACAATGACGCAAGAGACTTGATATTATTGGCATGATCGTCAGTATATTTTATCACATAACTTGCATAGGAAGAAAGTTTTCCAGATACAGCATTGTCGAAAAATTTAGCAAATTCCTGTACGACACGATTAGAATTTTGAGATACAATCTCAACCATATTCACACCCGAAGCATGATGTTGAATAGCACGATCTACTAATGTAAGTGTATCCCTATCATTGGTATAAATCCCCAAACCTGCCGAACCATTTCCGGCTTTCTCGTATGTCATGCCGATAGCACCTGAATACATCGGATACGTATCGCCATATGATGGATAGAATAAGTCAAATCTCTCTTTCGTAAAGTATATCCATCCTTGCTTATCAAAATATGCAGCATTATGCTTGCCTATGGTCGATTGGAATTCCCGCTGCCAAGGTGTGATGACTTCATGTAGAGGCTCAGCTGCTGGCGGGAAATAATAGGGCGCATTAACTCCTTGTTCATGAAAATCTACATGAATATGGGGCAACCATGTATTATATAGCTTCATGCGTTGCTCGGACTCAACTTGCGTCTGCCAAGCCCAATCTCTATTGAGATCGAAATAATAATGATTCACACGACCTCCAGGCCAAGGTTCAGCATGCTCTCTAGCATAGGTTTCAGGATGATAATTCACTCCCAAAATTCCATTCTGCCAGTTGTTATATCGTTCTGTACCATCTGGATTGAGACATGGATCGATGACTACTAAGGTGTTCTCCAATGCACGCTGCATAGCCGAATTTTGAGGATTGACAAGCTCATATAGCGTCATCATAGATGCTTCTGCAGAAGAAGTCTCATTGCCATGTGCATTATTACTCATCCACAATATTGCTGGCATATCCGCTAAATCAGGCGTACCATCCAACGATTTTGCTAGCCTCAGATTATTTAATCGAATATCTTCTAATTTTGAGATATTTTTCTCCGACGAAATATAAAATACATACATGGGTCTTCCTTCGACTGAGGTACCATATTGCTCGTATTTTACGCGACTAGGATTTTGATCAGCTATATATTTGAAATATTCCAATAGTTTCCAATGTGGCGTTATTTTCTTCCCTATTTGATGACCAAAATAGGTCTCTGGAGACTTCAATTGAGCCCATGAAAGGCTTCCAACTAACAAGAGTAAGCTAAGACTTAGGATTTTTTTCATAAAAAGTTAAAGTTCAATGCAATATAATGAATAATCAACATTAATCTTATTTACAAACTACAAGTTTTATCATTATTCAGTATGCTATAGACTGCTGCAACATACAATACTAGAAAAAAGTACAAATATGAATACTATACAGCATATGCTAATTAGTTTAGAAATTTGGCTATAAATAAAAAAGCCCTACGATTCTTGTAGGGCTTTCTATGGATATATGGATATGCTAATTATTCAAATATTTCAGCAAGCTTCGCTTCTAAATCTTCACCACGAAGATTAGACGCTACTATCTTCCCGTCTTTATCTAACAAGTAATTTTGAGGAATGCCACGAATAGCATATAACTTAACCACTTCTGAATTCCATCCTTTCAGATCAGACACTTGCGGCCATCCTGTTAAGTTATCATCATGAATAGCTTTCACCCAATCATCCTTCTTACCAGGTCTGTCTAATGACACACCAAATACGGTAAAACCTTTATCTTTATATTTATTGAATGCTGCTACAACCACTGGGTTTTCGTGACGACATGGACCACACCAAGAAGCCCAAAAATCTACCAATACATACTTTCCTTTCAATGAAGATAAAGCTATATTATTGCCTGCTGTATCAGGTAGCACGAAATCTGGAGCCACAGCACCAACAGCAAGAGTTTTTAGTTGAGAAATCTTATTATTTAGCTCTTTACCCTTACTCGAATTTTTGAGCTCAGACGAGAGTTTATCAAATGCATTTGCTAAGTCAAGAACATTTTCAGATGAAATCTTCTCATTTAATAATGATAGAGAAACGTAGCTCGACGAATTCGATTTAATAAATTCGACATCATTTTCTTCTTTGCTATCATATAATGCTTTCATACGATCTTGTAAACCTTTGATAAAAGCTTCATCCTCCTTTTTTGCATCAGGAGCAGCGTAGTACTCACTATTTATAGCGTCCATCTGTTCAGAGATTGACTTACCAGCGTCAATGTATTTATTATAATCTGCATTGATTGCATTTCCTTCTACCTTAGCCTGTTTTAAAGACGATCCAGTAACAGATAAGTTTCCTTTACTTAAATAGATGGTACCGTAGTCCGGGTTTTGTAGTTCTCGTAAAGCTTTACCTTCGGCTGATAACACCATATAAGCCTGAACTGGTTCTTTCACACTCCCTTTGAAGCTGAATTCACCATTATTCACCGCAGAGGAATCTAATCTATTTTGACCACCATCATTAAACTGTAAATAAACTTTAGCAGGCGCATTTAATGTACCTATCTTTCCTTTGATAGCATAGTCCTCTTGTGCAAAAGCCAAAGCAGGCAACAATGCTCCTAATATTAATAATCTTTTCATAAATCTAATTTTTAAATAATAAAATCGGATTGTGGTACTACCAGCGTCCACTTGCACCGCCGCCGCCGAAACCGCCGCCGCCAAAGCCACCAAAGCCACCACCTGAATCTCCACCACCAAAGCCGCCGCCGAAACCGCCACCACCGCCGCGTGAATTACCCATACCGTTTAATAGCATCCACCAGAATAAATCTGAAGAGCCTTTACCATTGATGACTCGACCGCCATTATTACCACCACCACCTTTTTTGGAAATAATACCAATAATAATGATAACGACTATTATAACAATAACACCAGAAAATGGACTTTTCCCCTCAGATTTAGTATTAGCTTTTGCATCTGCTTTATATTCTCCTTTGGTATAAGAGATAATAGAATTAGTAGCTGCATCTAATCCTCCAAAATAGTCTGATTGTCTAAACGCAGGCTTAATATCATTTTCTATAATACGATAAGCTATTGCATCTGGAAGTGCTCCCTCGACACCATATCCTGTTTGGATCGTAACTGCACGATCTCCTATAGCAGCTAATAATACTATACCATTATTGTACTTTGCATTACCTACACCCCATTTTTGAGCCAATCTAACAGCATAATCTGCTATGTCATATCCATCTGTAGTTTGCACAAGGACTACGGCAATCTGCGTTGATGTAGTGTCATTGAAAGCTAGTAACTTCTGTTCTAATGCATTCTTTTGCGCTCCACTTAGCGTATTTGTAAAGTCGGAGACTAATGCTCTAGGTGCAGCAGGGATGTCTTGAGCATGAACAATTGAAACTGTAGTTACCAGTAGTAGTATGGTAGCGATTGTACTTAATAACCAATTTTTCGTCGGTATGTATTTCGTAATTTTCATCTATGTATACTTAATTGTTTCCGAAATGGATCTCGTTTGGTAATTCGTTAATATCATCTTCCTGACGAGGGAAATAATTATGTAGCTGCTCACCAGCCATCTTGATACCTGCTACAAGTCCATTTGCATAGTCAGCTTCACGAAAATAACCAACCATCACTTCTTTAGTAGTTTCCCAGAAATCATCACCTACTCGCTTATGAATACCATCATCACCAATAATAGCGAATTGATGATCAGCTACCGCTAGATAAATCAGTACACCATTTCGCAATACAGTTTTATGCATATTCAATTCTTCGAAAAATTTAGTCGCCTTCTCGAATGCTGTCTTTCCTTCTCCTACAATATTTTCAACCACAACACGTATCTCGCCTGAAGTCATATTTTCAGCCAAACTGACAGCATGTACTACTTTTTCTTGTTCCTCACTAGTTAATATCGCCATAGTATTGTCTTTATAATAAAAAAAGATGAATATTGGGCCATAATCGTACCAACACTCATCTTTATTAAATAATCCCTTTTAGTAAAATTATGTTTAGAACGCTACAGTAGGTGCCTTATCTGAACCTGCCGCTGCCTGGAAAGTACCTTTTGCTTTGAAACCAAAAATACCTGCCATAATATTGTTAGGGAAACTTCTAACAGTTGTGTTGTAATCTTGTACTGCTTCATTGTAAGCTCTTCGCTCTGTAGATATACGATTCTCTGTACCTTCTAATTGTGCTTGAAGCTCTTGGAAATTAGCGTTTGCTTTAAGATCAGGATAAGCCTCCACACTTACTAATAAACGACCAATTGATTGTGATAAAGCGTCTTGATTTTGTTGGAATTTAGCAATTGACTCTTCCGAAAGATCAGATGGATCTACAGACACAGATGTAGCTTTTGCACGTGCTTCTACTACAGCAGTCAATGTACCCTCTTCATGTTGCGCAGCACCTTTTACAGTAGATACCAAGTTAGGAATCAAATCAGCACGACGTTGGTATGCATTCTCTACTTGAGCCCATTTCCCTTTTACATTTTCATCTTTTGATACCATCGTATTGTAGCCACAAGAGCTGAAAGATAGGGCAGTAAATAAACCCACTAAAGCAAATAATAATCTTTTCATGTGTAATAAATTCAATCTATTTGTCTTAAAAATACAAATACTTTTTCATAATACTATACTTCAAAGCAAATGCCAGACTCTCAGATCTGCTAAATAGTCAGCAATTTTGTACATTTGCATATCATTTTTTTGGGATAAATACCCAATACAATAATTACATATGCAAAAAGAAATTGAATTAGCAATCAGCCCAGATTTTATATACGATGAAGATTACATTAAGAATGAAGGTGCTAAAAAGCTAAAAATTGACCTTAATCGTATAAAAGGTATTCATATACGCAAACGTTCTATTGATGCGCGTAGTCGTGCAGTAGTTTATCGAGCACGTATCGTATTTTTTATAGATGAACAACCAATTATAGATACATTCACTTCTTCATTACAAGATGTAAAGGATGCAAAGCCAGTAATTATTATTGGAGCAGGTCCTGCTGGATTATTTGCAGCATATCGCTGTATAGAACGCGGTCTTAAGCCAATTGTATTAGAACGCGGTAAACAAGTTCGTGACCGTAGACGTGATCTTGCTAAGATCAACAGAGAAGGAATTGTTAATCCAGACTCTAATTATTGTCATGGTGAAGGTGGTGCCGGGACATACTCCGATGGTAAATTATACACTCGATCAAATAAACGTGGAGACGTACACAAAGTATTGTCCATTTTTGTAGAGCATGGTGCCGATCAAGATATATTAGTGGATGCAAGACCACATATTGGTACGAATAAATTGCCGCATATTATTGAAAGCATTCGTGAACGTATACTTGAAATGGGTGGTGAGGTTCATTTTGACACCAAAGTAGTAGATATTATCGAACAATTTGGACAAGCTAAAGGGGTAAAAACAGCTGATGGTAAATCATTTAACGCAGAACATGTCATCGTAGCTACAGGCCATTCTGCAAGAGATATTTATGAATTATTTCGCTCTAAAAATTGGACGTTAGAGGCTAAACCATTTGCCTTAGGTGTACGTATAGAGCATCCTCAAGAAATAATTGACCATGCTCAATATCACTGTAGCACACGTCACGAAAATCTTCCTCCAGCTTATTATAGCTTAGTAGAGCAAGTTAATGGTCGTGGTGTATTCTCATTCTGTATGTGTCCAGGAGGTATCATCGCCCCGTGTGCAACAGACTATGAAGAAATAGTAGTCAACGGTTGGTCTCCATCAAAACGTAATAATCCACATGCTAATTCAGGAACGGTAACACAGATTAATCTGGAAGATGTACCACATGCCGCGACTGATCCATTTGCACTGTTAGATTTTCAACGTCAGATAGAGCAACAAACTTTCCAACTTGGTGGCGGCAAATTAGTAGCGCCAGGACAGCGTATGGTAGATTTTGTAGAGAACAGAGTATCAAGAGATCTTCCTATCAATTCGTATAAACCAGGAACAAGATCAGTTGATCTAAATGAAGTTTTACCTGAATTTGTCCATCAAGCATTACGTGGCGCCTTACCTATCTTTGGCAAAAAAATGAAGGGATACTATACGAACGAAGCTATATTGGTCGGCGTAGAATCACGAACCTCATCACCAATTCGTATTCCTAGAGACAAAGAGACACTACAACATCCAGATGTACGTGGTATATATCCATGTGCGGAAGGTGCCGGATATGCGGGTGGTATCGTTTCTGCTGCCATAGACGGTATCAATTGTGTAGATGCTATTAAATAAGTACAAGATATTATCTACGTAAGTCACTCTATAAGAATTGCGTAGGTATATTCTTAATAAATTTTAAAAAAGCACTTGACAGCAATTTTAAAATCTTTTATTTTTGTACCACAAAACAAGCGAAAGTAGCTCAGTTGGTAGAGCACAACCTTGCCAAGGTTGGGGTCGCGAGTTCGAATCTCGTCTTTCGCTCACTCATAAAGCTTCTCTAATAAGAGAAGCTTTTCTTATTTTAGGTCTATGACCATTTTCCAACCACAAAGAGGTTTCAAAATAATGCTTCCAACACTCGGATTTGTCAGCATATTTATGATTCCTATGATTCTAATACTTTCGATCTCAGATGGATCATTGATTGCGCTGATTTATATAATGTCTTTCACTTATATATTTATAGCCATTATGTCATTAGTTGCTCAGTATACAATTCAATATTGGATTCAGGATGAAGTATTTTTTTACAAAACATTATTCAATATTAATCAAATACCAATCGAGACTATCCGCAAAATAGAAGTCAATGCCACAAATTGGCAATCCGGAAGTCCAGCAACAGGAAACAAGAATGGTATATTTATTTATTACAACACATATGATGACATATTTATAACCCCTAAAGAAATAAGTAAATTTATCGAAATGATGAAATCAATAAATCCAAATATAGAAGTGGTTTATAGTAAATAGAATCAAGAATGAATAAAATTACATAAACAATTCGTTTACTGATTTTTACAAATTAAATTATAAATAATTATATTTAATTAATTACTTGCTTTCATGCATGAAAACCATGATTACCTAATGCTCATGACTAGAAATTATACAATAAATACATATCAGGCCTACAAAGCTAAGGGTAGCTATATTTGGCTATTATCTTTAGTATCCTTATTACTAATAGGATATATTCACTTTTTTACAAGCACTACATCTGATTCTAATTCTATTACATCCTATATAGAGATATGTATCTTATGTAGTATCCTAGCGATTATTTGGTATATCAATTTTATACTCCCTAAATTCATTATAGATGGTACTAAACTAATTGTAAAAAAAGCTTTCTCTAAGACAGAGATTGACATCAATAACATCCAAAGAATAGAAACTAATTATATTGATTTCAACTTTAGAGTTATCTTATTTTCACCTTATAAAGTTGGACTAAAGGTAGTTTACAATAAATTTGATGATATTTTTATTCATCCAGATAAAACATCCGAATTCCTAAAAAACCTTCATCAAATAAAACCTAGCATTATAGTAAAATAAAAAAGCGTCTAAAGATAATTCTTTAGACGCTTAATATATAAAACTACACTACTAATTTTCTATTTACGCTCTAGTCCTTTAGCTACTAAATCTTCAACATAAGCTTTCACAGCTTCGTTATTGAATTTAGATGTAACATCGAAAGCGAATGCGTGCACTAATAAAATACGTGCAGACTCCTCACCGATACCTCTCGCTCTCAAATAAAACAAAGCTTGATCATCAAACTGTCCCATCGTACAGCCATGTGAACACTTCACGTCATCTGCAAAAATCTCTAATTGAGGTTTAGTATTCACAGTTGCTTTATCTCCAATCAACATATTGTTATTTTGTTGGAAAGCATTTGTTTTTTGTGCGTCTTCACGAACGAAAATCTTACCGTTAAATACTGCAGTCGACTCATCTTGTGGAATGTTTTTATACCATTCATAAGACTCACAGTGTGGTTTTAAGTGATCCACAATAGTATGATTGTCTACCAATTGCTTATCCGCTAATAAATTGATACCGTATAAATGCGACTCAACATTCTCTGCATCTAGGCGTACATTTATATTATTACGAACGAATGTTGCTCCAGGAAAATTACAGTTATAATTATTATATACACTGTATTTCGTTTGGTAGACTTCAGTATGATTAATATAATTACTTACTGCATCCGCTACTTGTAAATAATAATGCTGTACTTTAGCATTCTCCTCTACAACGATTTCAGTTACTTTGTTGTGTAGATTTTTCACTGCACCATCTAATGTGATGAAAGATTCTACAATCTCTACTTCAGCATTAGCTTCAACAACAAATAAATTACGTGTTTGCGCAAAGAATTCTTCAGAACCTGTCGCTACATGGATAATGTGAACTGGTTTAGAAACTACTTTATTCTTACCTACAGATAAATAAATACCAGAAGTATATAAAGCTGTATTCAGTGCTACTAAACCGTTATCAGTCTTATCTGCATACTGAGCAAAGTGTTTAGTGAAATTTTCTTCTTCAACAGCTTCTTCAATAGGCTTAACAGTAAGACCTAGCTCATCTTCCAATGAAGAGAAAGCTAATACGTATTGACCGTTGATCAATACAATACGATGTGCATCTAAATCTGGAATATCAGCTTTGCTTAAATCCAAATTAGCAACATCAACATCCGCATTTAGTAAATAAGTTTTATTTACTAAAGGTTGAATGTTAGTATATTTCCATTCTTCATTCTTAACAGTTGGAAAACCTTCTTTTTGAAATTTTGCGAAAGCTTCCTGACGCAATGCTTTTAAAGCTGAAGGTTCATTTGTTGCTTCTAACTCTTGAAAAGTAGAAGTCAACTGTTCGAATAAAGAGTTTGCTATTAATGTACTCATGTTATGTGTTATCAATCCGCTTAATTACCTTGTTAATTCACCGATGCAAGACCGATTAGGCATTTTGCGTATCTAAGTCTTTTAACCAATCGTAACCTTTTTCTTCTAATTCTAATGCCAATTCTTTTGGACCAGATTTTACAATGCGACCATTGTGCAATACGTGTACAAAGTCAGGAACGATATAATCTAATAAACGTTGGTAGTGCGTAATAACGATGAAAGCATTGTCTTTAGAACGCAATTGGTTTACACCATTCGCTACGATACGTAAAGCATCGATATCCAAACCAGAGTCTGTCTCATCTAAGATCGCTAACTTAGGGTTCAACATCGCTAATTGGAAGATTTCGTTACGTTTTTTCTCACCACCTGAGAAACCTTCGTTCAAAGAACGATTAGCTAAGTTTGCTGAAAACTCTACTAATTTTTGTTTCTCTTTTACCATCGCTAAGAATTCTTTAGCTTCTAATGGAGGAAGACCTTTGTACTCACGAATATCACCTACGGCAGTCTTCAAAAAGTTGATGTTTGATACACCTGGGATTTCTACAGGATATTGGAACGCTAAGAAAACTCCTTCACGCGCGCGATCTTCTGGAGATAAATCCAATAAATCTACACCATCCAAAGTTACTTCACCACCATTAACCTCGTAAGAATCGCGACCTGCTAATACATTACCTAAAGTACTCTTACCAGCACCGTTAGGACCCATAATAGCATGTACTTCACCAGCCTTAACTTCTAGGTTTAATCCTTTTAATATTTGTTTATCGTCAATTGACGCTTGTAAATTCTTTATTGATAACATTTCTTTTATAATATTGAGTATGGAGACTTGAGTAGAACTAAAATTTCTATGCTCTCATCTGCAAAATATATGATCAAATCTTACAATTAGCTTAACCTACTGAACCTTCTAACGAGATGGCTAATAACTTCTGTGCTTCTACCGCAAATTCCATTGGCAATTGATTCAACACTTCTTTAGCATATCCATTTACGATCAACCCTACCGCTTTTTCTGAGTCGATACCACGTTGGTTTAAGTAGAATACTTGGTCCTCACCGATTTTCGATGTAGTTGCCTCGTGTTCTAATTTAGCAGTTTTGTTTTTGTTTTCGATATATGGGAAAGTATGCGCTCCACAACGATCACCAATTAATAATGAATCACATTGTGTAAAGTTACGCGCATTATCAGCATTAGGACCGATTTTCACTAAACCTCTGTATGAGTTGTGGCTATTACCTGCTGAAATACCTTTCGATACGATTTTTGATTTAGTATTTTTACCTAAGTGAATCATTTTCGTACCAGTATCTGCTAACTGCTTATTACGAGTCATCGCAACAGAGTAAAATTCACCTACTGAGTTATCTCCTTTTAAGATTACACCAGGATATTTCCAAGTAATAGCTGAACCAGTCTCTACCTGAGTCCAAGATATTTTAGAATTATCACCTTTACAAATACCACGCTTAGTCACAAAGTTAAAGATACCACCTTTACCATCTTTATCACCAGGATACCAGTTTTGAACAGTTGAGTATTTGATTTCTGCGTCTTTCTGAGCAACTAATTCTACAACCGCAGCATGCAGTTGATTTTCGTCACGCATTGGCGCTGTACAGCCTTCTAAGTATGATACGTATGATCCTTCATCTGCGATAATCAAAGTACGCTCGAATTGCCCAGTATTTTGCGCATTGATACGGAAATACGTTGACAATTCCATTGGACAACGAACACACTTTGGTATATATACATACGAACCATCTGAGAATACTGCCGAGTTAAGCGCAGCATAGATATTATCCGTTTGTGGAACCACTGTTCCTAAATATTCTTTAACAAGTTCTGGATATTCTTGAACCGCTTCACCAAACGAACAGAATATCACTCCTTTTTCTTTTAATTTCTCGCGGAAAGTAGTCTTTACAGACACTGAGTCAAATACAGCATCAACAGCTACTACCCCAGCTAATATTTTTTGCTCATCTAGAGGGATACCCAATTTTGCAAAAGTGGCCAACAATTCCGGATCTACCTCATCCATGCTTTCCAATTGCTTTTTAGCTTTTGGAGCAGCATAATATGATAGTTCTTGAAAGTCAACCTCTGGATTATCAAAGTTTTGCCACTTAGGCATTTCCATTGATAGGAAATGACGGAAGGCTTTTAATCTCCATTCCAGTAACCACTCCGGCTCATTTTTCTTTGATGATATTAGGCGAATAGTATCTTCATTCAATCCCTTAGGAGCAATATCCATTTCAATATCGGTTGTAAAACCATATTTGTATTCTTCTTGCTCAAGCTCTTTCAGTAATTCGTCGTCTTTGGTACTCATATTAAATCTTTTCCCCCGTTATGATTGGGTAAATACCCAATGCTATTTTAGGACTACAAAGTTACGACTTAAATACCAATTAAATAGCATTTTCGCCTCATTTCAGGTCGCAAAATGGAAAATTTTGTGACAATAATCACTTATTTTAATTTAAATGAAGATTAAGTAATTTTTTTTGACAAAAAAATGATTAGATATAGCTTCCCTTTATATCTGCACAATAACATTATAATCAAATTCAATAACTAATATGAGCTTTAATAAATACATATATATTTACTACATTTACAAATTGAAGAGATGAAGCTTATGTCATATCAATTAGACAAATTAGACTTAAAAATATTACGTCTTTTACAAGAGAATGGCCGAATTACGAACTTACAATTAGCAACGAATATTGGTCTTTCTCCAGCCCCAACATTGGAGCGTGTACGTAAATTAGAGAACTCAGGATTTATCAAGAGTTATCATGCATTCGTAGACGAGGAAAAGTTAGGATTAGGGATTAAATCCTTTATACAGATATCTTTAGATTTTCATACACATAATGCGATCCCCGAATTTGTAGAGGCTGTGAAAGCAATCCCAGAGGTTACCGAATGTCACCACGTAACAGGAAATTGTGACTTTATACTAAAGGTTTATGTTAAAGACATTAAAGCGTATGAAGCTGTAATCATGGAGAAAATTTCCAAGATTCCTTTTGTCAAGACGTTTCAGACCATGATGATCATGTCTACTTCGAAAAAAGAACCTATTGTACCTCTAGAATACTAGCTTCAAATAGTCGTTAATGAAGACCAATAACTCCTTACCAAATGATTATGCAATAATCTTGACATGGCCTGATGCTACTATCAGAGGCGATGAACAATGGATGATGTTTTTCAAAAAAATTGGCTTAGTTAAAAACCTCAATTTTAAAGTTGGCCATACAGGTGTTGTTCTCGTCAACCATGTAGATGGAAGTATGTATTTTTATGATTTTGGTAGATATATTACACCTAGAGGATACGGAAGAGCAAGGTCTCAAGACTCTGATCCATTATTGACTATCCACACAAAAGCGCAGTTTGCAGATAATAAAATAACTAATTTATTAGAAATAATAGAAGAATTTGAATCTATGAAATCTGCCATGTATGGTGAAGGGAAGTTATTGTTCTCCATCATAGACGGTATAGATTTCAATAAGGCTAAAGCCTATGGTGATGATTGTGTGCACGAGGGTACCTATCCATATGGCGCAGTAGCTCGCAATAATAATAACTGCTCAAGATTCATTACACGTATGCTAATGAAGTCTGCTGAACGTTTTCACTTTTGGCACTATATCAATCTTCCAGAAACAATCAAATCAAGTCCTGTTAGCAACCTAATCAATGCTGTTGATGATAGGATGATATACTCATATACACCTGATGAGGGAATTATTCATTTCCGAATGAATCGCTATCAGTCCTTCTGGTACTTAATCAAGCAATTAGGTGATAATATTTACAAGAATAAAGCAGATCAACTTCCTAATGACCTAATTATAGGAGCTGTAAATTATCATTCCAAACCAATCACTATACCCAAAGACGCTGTATATCTTGGAGGAGTTGGTGATGGCGCATGGTACCATGTGGTCGACAGCACTATAATTAATCAATTTACAATCCAACGATTCACATCGTTAGGTATACTTGAATATACAGTGAGAGGCGAATCTGAAGAGCCCATTAATTTATTAGAACCTTGGCAGATAACCTACGACAGTCATTTCCTATTTACACATATTACTCAACATGGTAAAAAAATATGCATTAGACATATCGAAAGATTGCCAAATGATAAGTATGACTACGACCAAATCAAGGAGTTATACGCTTAATAATTTTACAACTTCCAGTCTATCGGCGACTTACCTTTCTCTTGTAAATAAGCATTAGCTTGAGAGAATGGTTTGGAACCCCAAAAACCTCTGTAAACAGACAGCGGTGATGGATGTGCTGAAGTAATAATGTGATGTTTTTGCTGATTTATAAAACTTGATTTTTTCTGGGCATATGATCCCCAAAGTATAAATACAACATGCTCAAGCTCGTCTGATATATGCTTGATGATAGCATCCGTGAATTCTTCCCAACCTTTTTTCTGATGAGATCCAGCTTGATGAGCACGTACGGTCAATGTAGCATTAAGCAATAACACACCTTGTTCTGCCCATTTAGTCAAATCACCAGCCTGTGGGATTACAAAATCTTCAATATCCGTCGACAGCTCAGTAAAAATATTGCGTAATGAAGGTGGATGAGCAATTCCAGCAGGAACAGAAAAAGACAGCCCATGCGCCTGCCCAATATTATGATATGGGTCCTGCCCTAGAATAACTACCTTCACTTTATCGAATGGTGTCAGTCGAAAAGCGTTAAATACTAAATATTGAGGTGGATATACCTCTGCCTGAGTTCGCTCTTGTTGAACAAAAGCAGATAAGCTTTTCATCGTACTAGTTCCAAATAATGGCTTCAATACTGGAGCCCAACTCTCGTCATATTTCGTATTCATAGTAACAAATGTACATTTTTACAATTTTAAACATCCAACTTGTTTGCATAACATCTTAAATTAATGGATATTTGCACATTAAAACAACATAAAAAGAGATGTCAAATTTAGTGCGTATAATTATTAGCAGCTTATTAGTGATCGTAACCGTTGTATCATTCTGGTTTGGACACTGGGGCTGGGGAATTCTAGGTATTTTAATTTCCACATTAGCATGGGTAACAGTTTTCTTTAATGAAAACATGCTTTTGGCACAATGGTTTTTCCGTAAACAAAATATTCCTGCTGCTGAGAAGTGGTTAAATAAAATTACTAACTATGAAAATCAGCTTATTGTAGCGCAACATGGGTATTACCACCTATTGTTAGGTCTTATTGAATCACAAAGAGCACCATTACAATCAGAGAAATATTTCAAAAAAGCGATTTCACTAGGATTACATATGGATCATAATGTTGCATTGGCAAAATTGAGCCTTGCAGGTGTGATGATGGCTAAAAGAAATAAACGCGAAGCAGAAAAGTATCTTCAAGAAGCTAAACGTGCTGATAAGAACAAGTTATTAGCAGATCAAATAAAAATGATGAAAGATCAGATGTCGTTGATGGATAAACAACAAGTCAGATACTCTCGCTAACATATAAAAAAGCTTTCCAACTATGGAAAGCTTTTTTTATGCTAAAAATTTAATAACTACTGATTCATTCTTTGTATTGTAATCCTTTTTCTATTTTTATAATATGGCATTAGTTTATTTAAGAGAACTTAACGAACAAACAAAGTTTGCTATCTGGAAAATTGAAGAGTCTGCTGATGAATTGTTAAGCAAATTACAACTTAGCGACGCAGAGAAAGACAAATTAAACAACCTAGCTAAAGGCAAGCGAACACTACATTGGCTAGCAACGCGTGTGTTATTAAGATATTTACTGCAGACTGATGAATATATCCATTGCCCTTCAGATAGTAATGGAAAGCCATATCTACCGGAACATCCTTATTACATCTCCCTCACACATTCGTATGAATATGCTGGTGTCATGCTTAGCAAGCAAGGTGAATGCGGCATAGATTTAGAGATCATTAAAGAGAAAGTTGTGCGCATTAAAGAGAAATTTCTGAAAACAGAAGAATTGGCTTTCATTACGCCGGTTGATGAGATCGAGCAACTGTATGCTTGTTGGTGTGCAAAAGAAGCTGTATATAAGTTACAAGGAAATAAAGGTGTGTCTTTCTTAGAGGATATGACAATCAAACCATTCCAATACGAAGCACAAGGTGTAATGACACTAAGCCTTCATAAACATACGGAACCAAGGGAATTTCAAGTTTTTTATGAAAAATTTCAAAATTATATGCTTGGCTTTGTTGTAGAAGACAAAACTAAAAATTCAGATGTAAAGAAACCTTAAATCGATTTTCCGAGATATTAGGAAGTTCCTTATAATTCATCCGCTTGTAATACTCTAACTTCAATACTTTAAATATATTGTCTATACCAATATATCCTTCAATATACGGTCGGTTATCTAATATATTGGTCATCGTATATCCTTTGTCATGCGTATCAAACTGGATCACTTGATTGCTTATATATGGATTATTGTTATCAGATAGCTTACCATAAAAAACTCTCCCTCCAAATACTTCGCGCCACTTCAATTTTTTGATTAGCGGTATCTTATTAAGAACAAAACCATTGAGCTCATGATCATAACCAAATTTCAAGAATTGATCGGCAACAAATTCCATGGAGTTTATCATATCGTAAGATAGACGATGCCTATCTCTGATTGTCTCGATATTTGGCATCTCGAGCAATGTATAGGGTAAGGTACCCCATATCTTACCTCCTGCAATAGTCACATCACCAAAACCAAGCTGATTCATAAAAAATCGTTTGGACGCCGCAAATCGTAAGGCTTGATAGTCATAGTCTGCTCCTCCAAATCCATTGAAACCTTTATTGTATTGCAGATTGAAAACAGGATATTTCTCGATGATAGTACGCCTTACGATATTTCGGTAGTAAAATTTTTCATTCGGTGCCCAACGAAGCATGATTTGTAAATCATTGGTATTTATTTTCGACAGATACTGAGAGCTATCTGAAGATAGAGGCAATCGAAGATCACCAACAGGTTTTCTTCGTTGATGTGTCAATTGTGTACCTATACTCAAATGATTGCCAAACTCTATTAAATGTCCAATGCGGTATGCGTCAGTCAGTAAATATTTGGACGGTTTGTTGGAGCGCAAACTTCTAAAGAAACTATCACCTTTCAAATAACCTAAACTTACACCTGGTTCGAATACATCATGCTGAATAGATGCTTCCATATAGTGCGCTGGAAATGTCGATACTGACTTGCCATTTAACGCGTGAGCTGTCCGAAGATAATATTTCATCTCTTTATCACGTATACCGTAGGCCATATACCCTTCTAGATAAGTTTTCTCCGATAAAGCAGCAGTACTTCGACCTCCTATTCGTATTCTTCTACCTTCATAGTCATTCAAATGATATAAGTATTCCAGTGGACCCAACTCGAATTTGCCCAAAGGATAGTAACCCTGCGCCAGCACATATCCAATAGCCATCATAGACTTAAAAGTCCGATTATTATTCAGACTATCTAGATAATTGTACGTAAGGGATTCGGCAGCGTCTAATTTAATAGGCCTATGGGATTGTATAGAGATATCGTCATCTAGACGCAATTCGATTGGAGCACCACGAAAAATATCAGCGGGTGTTTGATTTCTAAGATTATAGGCCGAATTGACAGAAATCCGTT
>JAZQRD010000039.1:0-4651 GCA_045629405.1 Sphingobacterium sp.
ATAAAAGCTGTTTTTTTGTTTTTTGGGATATCATCATTAGTGAATGATACGCCAGATTTTACTTTATAGAATTTGAATAGTGGTATTGTTGATGCAGGTTGACCTTGTTGTAAAGTTGTAGCGTCTTCTGTTGTAGCTGTATGTGCATGATTATGCTCAGCATGATCGTGGCCAGAATGATCGTGGCCGTCATGCGCATGATGTTCGTGTGTTTCTGTTGTAGCTGATGAAGAATCTGATTGATTATTCGTGCTATTTGAGCAGCTAGACAAAGCTAATACTGTTGTCAATGCTAATGCGGAAATGCCAAATTTTCTCATATATCTTGTTTTGTTCTTGTACAAATCTAACAAAAATTAACATGGAAAAATGACTATTGCAACATTATGATATTCCTCCGATAAACAAAAAAAGGATATCCGATTTGGATATCCTTTTTGATAATATTTAAGGTTGTGTGTCCTGATTAAGGAGTTTCAACTTTTACTTTTACCTCTTCTGGTTTTGAGATATGCTGACCATTTGCTAAGTCATATACAGTAGGAGCTGCTAATACTACTGAAGAGTATGTACCTACAACGATACCAATTAGAATTGCAAATGAGAAACCTCTGATTACTTCGCCACCAAAGATGAATAATATAGCTAACACAAATATAATCGTTAATGAAGTAATGATTGTACGACTCAATGTTGAGTTGATAGCTTGATTAATCAAAGAATTGAATGGTGTTTGTAATGCATTTGGCTTGTTTAAGTACTCCCTCAAACGGTCAAATACTACTACCGTATCATTAACCGAATAAGCGATAACTGTCAACATCGCAGCTACAAAGTGTTGATCAATATCTAATGAAAATGGCACTAAACCATCTAAGATAGAGAATAAACCCAATAGAATTACGGCATCGTGAATAGTTGCAACAGCTGCACCTATAGAATACTGCCATTTACGGAAACGAATCAAGATATAACCAGCGATGATCAAGATAGAGATAACAGCTGACATTACAGCTCTTTCTTTAATGTCCGATGCAATTGATGGTCCGACTTTTTGCGAAGATAATATTTCATAATTACCTGAAACCTTAGATAAACCTTCATTCAGTTTAGCTAATACCTCCGCATCTGCTTCATCAGACGTTTCAGTAATATGGTATGTGGTAGTGATACGTACTTGATTAGTACTACCAAAAGTTTTTACTTCTGTAGTAGATTGGAATGTCTCATCAAGATTTTCACGAACTTGCTCTAGATTAACAGCATTATCATATGCTACTGTATAAGTACGACCTCCTTGGAAATCAACACCTAAAGTGAAACCTTTAGTAAATATAGAAGCTAGTGAAATTAAAACAGCTACTGTTGAAATAATGTAGAATAATTTACGCTTCTTGATGAATTGATAGTTAGCATTTACTAACGTATTTTCAGACCATGGAAACGACACATTAATCTTCATATCTTTATCCAACATATATTCGAATATTAATCGAGAGATGAAGATAGAAGTAAATAATGAAGTAATAATACCGATCATTAACGTTGTCGCAAAGCCTAAAATAGGACCTGTACCGAAGAAGAATAAAACAACACCTACTAGGAATGTGGTAATCTGAGAATCTAAGATAGAAGGTAATGCATGTTTGTAACCATCAGCGATAGCTTGGCGAGTGCTTTTTCCCAATCTTAGTTCTTCACGAATACGTTCGTAGATAAGTACGTTCGCATCTACGGCAGTACCCATAGTTAACACAATACCGGCAATACCAGGTAAAGTCAATACAGCATTCAATGAAGCTAATACACCTAATAAGAAGAATACGTTGAATAATACAGCGATATTAGCAGCCCATCCAGCACGGTTGTAATATAATACCATGAAGATCATTACCACAACAATACCAATGACAGCTGAGTTTACACCTGCATCGATAGCTGCTTGACCTAATGATGGACCTACAATAGCTTCCTCAACAATCTTAGCAGTAGTTGGTAAACGACCTGCTTTCAATACGTTCGCTAAATCCTTTGTGTCTTCAATAGTAAAATTACCTGAAATCACAGAGCTACCGTTAGGAATCTCTTGGTTCACTGAAGGAGCTGAGTATACAACACCATCTAATACGATAGCAATTGCTTCTCTACCTTGAGCGGCTTTTGCTGTGATACGACGCCATTCACGAGCACCTGTTGTATTCATAGACATACTTACAACTGGTGAATTTGTTTGAGGGTCGAAATCATCAGAAGCATTTGTGATCACATCACCTGTTAGGATAGAACCTGTCTCACCACTTGCTAATCTAATAGCATATAATGCTAAGAAATTTGGATTAGATTGCTCAGGTTTTACTGCCCACATTAACTTTAGGTTAGCAGGTATTTGTGAAGCGATTTCTGGTTTCTCAAAGTATGAGTTAATACGTGCAGTATCCTTCAAGTTAGCTATACCAACTTGAGCACCTGGCGCAAGTTGTTGTTGACCATTCTCACCTTGATAGATAGAAGGCATCAATATGCTGAACAATGGATTTTGAGCATTTAAATCAGCTAATGCTGCTGTAGAGTCATTAGACTCTGCATTAGTTTTATTTGCACCAAGATTAGCTAGTAAATTATCTTCATTTTTAGTCGAATCAACTTTTGTAGTATCAGTCGAAGTAACTACCGCCTTTGGCGAAGTTTTTAATACCGACGCTAATGTAGCATTGATATTCTCTAAAACTGGATAAATCTGAACATTATTGTGTGTTTCGTAGAATTCTAATTTAGCAGATCCTTGTAATAGCTTGCGAACACGAGTCTCATCGTTTACACCTGGTAATTCAATTAAGATACGATTTGTCCCTTGCTGTACTTGGATATTTGGAGATGCTACACCGAATTTATCAATACGTGTACGTAATACTTTGTATGAATTTTCGATAGCATTATCAGCTTCTTTTTGTAGGAAACTTCTTACAGCAGATTCCGAGCTATTAGCTTGGATAAGTTCTGCATTATCTTTTGTTGCAAAAAATGATGCTAAAGATGATGTCGCACCACTAGCTTTGTATTCATCGATAAATAAGTCTACAATAGAATTGTTTGTAGATTTACTTTTTTGAATAGCATTAGTTAATGCTGTGTTGAATTTCTCGTCTTTTGGATTATTAGCTAAGTTTTTGATTAACTCATCTAATGAAATTTCCATAGTTACGTTCATCCCACCCTTAAGATCAAGCCCTAGAGCTAATTCTTGAGCTTTACACTCCCTATAAGTGTATTGCGCAATTCCAAGGTTGAAAACAGTTTCACCAGCGATTGAATCTAAATATGCTTTTTCTTTAGCAATATCGCCTCCTGCATACGCAGCAGCGTCACGCTCTACCTTTCGCGTTACGAAAGTGAATGATAGTGAATAAAGACACGCTAAGGTGACTATTACTACCAAAAATTTAATCAGACTTTTACTCTGCATCTTCTTTGTACGTCTATTAGTTTGATATAGTTTATGTTTCTAACTCTAATGATAAAATATAATTTATCAGGAACGCAAAGGTATAAAAATTTTGTGTCAAAGGATACAAATCACTTTTGCAGTGCTAAATATATAAATTCTAGGGGTAGTAATGATAGAAAATTGAGGATTTTCTTTTGATTTGTTTAATGACTTAAACTAAAGTATTGAATGTGAGTAGTATTGTGGTAAATATAAAAAGGGGCGTAAATAATTTTTACGCCCCTCTCATTCTATAAGTATATATTATCTCAATACGTATTTAATACCGAATGTGAATCCATCACCGTTAAAACCACCGTTATTGTTCAATCCTAGATATGGTTTGTAATCTAAGTGCATTGCAAATGGAATTGTAGGAATTTTGTATTCTAAACCTACTTGAGGACGTAGTCCAATATAAACTGTCTTAGCGTCAACATTTTTAGGGTAATCGTAAGTATCAAAACCTAACTGAGCACCAACACCTGCATACCAAGATAATCCATCTGCACCTTGGAAAGCCTTTTGGTATTGCCAATCTCCACCAAGAGAAATCCAATTGTCTCCGAATGCTGCTTGAAACTGCGCTGCTGAAGTACCAGTTAATGCAGTTTTATATTGAATACCTACATTAGCACCATCGCTACCGTCAAATACAACACCTAAAGCCGATTTATAAGGAGTTTGAGCCATAGCTTCATTTGCACCTACAGATAATACGAATGCTGCAGCGATAGAAAGTAATACTTTTTTCATACTTAATTATAATTATATGTGTTAATTAATAGCCTAAACGATGATGAACATACATTAGGCATGGTTTTTCTAAGTTACAATACCAAGACAAATACCTTGCCAAACTTATTGAATTACAATTTTAGTTATTTTTTTATTTATTGTATAATATAAAAGTCATTTCTGAAAATTATTCTTTCATAATATGATATTTCAATAATTTTTTATATTTTTGTCTGGCAAATAGAAAACCCACAAGATATTTGCCATGCAATTAGATCCACAAAAATTCGTAGCTGAAGGTCTTACATACGACGACGTATTATTAATACCAGCTTATTCAGAAATTCTACCTCGAGACGTAGATACGAGCACACAATTCACAAAGAAAATAAGATTAAATATTCCTTTCGTTTCCGCTGCAATGGATAC
>JAZQRD010000040.1:0-1840 GCA_045629405.1 Sphingobacterium sp.
CACTTGCAGATGGTGTAAACAACCATCTTGAATCTGGTTGAATCGTTGACGATGCATCCCAACGCACTACAGCATCAAAATCTAAAATCTTATCGTATTGGTAAGCAATCTTGCCATACGCTGAAAACAGGCGAATCAGTTCTGAATTATACCATCTATGAACTTTTAAACCACCTATAGGACTTAAGTATTCTGCCTTATTCGGGTCACCGTCTACTACGTTAAGTTTAATGAAATCATTTGGACCATCGAAAGCTTTAGCGTATGTAAATCTATTAAGATCATCTAAATATTGGATACCTCCAATAAAAGACAAAGCATTCTTATCATCAATAGTAAGATTATACTTTAGATTGTTCGTAAAAGTATATCGCTGCGAGTAACCATAATAATTAGAAATATAGTTCGTCGTTTCCATCAATTCAGAAGGATAAAATATATCACGAATACCTTCTGTATAATCCACTGCAAACGCTGTAGTATAATTCAAGTTAGATAGGATATCTAATGATATTGAAATATTTCCTTGTATACTATTTGTGATATTATCGTTTACGCTGCGATCATGTAATGACATGTAATTTCTATACTGATCTACATTTGGAGACAATGGAGTAGATAAATCAGGTAAATAGCCAATCTCACCATATCTGCTACGTAAGCTTGTATTTCTATTGCGATCCGTACGTGTAGCGTTTAAAAATGCCGATACAGTAAACCATTGAAATGGTAACATATTAATATTTAATAAGGCATTATACCTATTAAAGTAATTATTGTCTGCGGTAGTCGTGTTCTTTGTATGACCTCCTAAGAAGCCAAAATTCGCACGATCGGATCCACCACGTAAACTGAAATCTAATGAATACAATGATGAGTTTCTATAATATTCGTCCTTCCACTTAGATGCACCATAGTAATTCATATTTGTAGAATCAGCAAGATATCCTGGATATACTTGTCTAGCTTCTATGGTATTATTGTAAAGTGCATAAAATGGCTGTCTGAAATAATTCTCATATTGTCCATTGACAGGTGTAATTGATGGCTTTTGGTTTAAGCCAAAATAACTATTAACTGATATCTCACGTATACCAGATTTACCTCCAAATGTAGTTATCAAAATAGCTCCATTTGAAGCAAGTGGACCCAATAATGCTAGACGAGCAGGATCTTTAACGACTTCAATACTTTCAATAGCACTGATGTCTACAAAGTTTAAAAAATCAGTTTCAGGACCAATTCTGTTAAATTTGTACAATTGCGTTTCATAAGCAAAATTGTGTGATGTTGCCATAGGTACGCCATTCACAAAGACTGTTGCGCGTACGTTATTCAAATCAGAATTGTTAAATAAAGGTGTACCTGCTCCGCGAATGATCAAGTTTTGGTAAGATCCTGATTCGGCAGAAGGTTGTTGAACATACACTCCCCCTATTTCGCCTTTGACAAAGTCAGCCAAATTGGTGAATGGCTTAATTTTTACCTTCTTCAGATCAATAGTGTCGACAGAGCTTATAGACTTACGGAGATTCCGAAAATTCACTAACTCCTCTTCTGTGAGGTCGTTCTCTTCAATAGTATCACTTTGCAATACAAATCGAAAATTAGTAACCCTACTACTTGAAAAAGCTGGATTTGCTTGTACAGCTTCATTACATAAAAGTATAGATGCAAATACAATAAATTTTCTCAACATAAAATGTTTTTTAGGATTATGTAATGGTTAAATGTTATCACAATTTCTTCGAAATAGGTAGATAACTAAACAAGTATATATCTATTTTATCTATTTAAAAAGTATTTACAGGGGTAGAAAAGGCAGTTTTAGCAACGAAAT
>JAZQRD010000041.1:0-3521 GCA_045629405.1 Sphingobacterium sp.
GCTTCTAAGACCGTTTCATTTCGTCTCCAGACAAATGAATAACCTTCAGCTGGCAATTGTGTATCCATCAAATAACCGTTTACGTTACCTGTACGGAAATCTGTACAAATATAACCATTTGGTATTGGAGCAAATTCTGGCGCCTTATTCATGGTAACATAAAACTCAACCGTAGCTGTACATAATGAACCTTCTTCGGTATTATATACCTCTGCAATTACTAATTGCGGATTACTCATTATTGGGAATGCCCCTGCTGCAGCTGCATTTCCGGCATTATAATTAGCCCATGATGTAAAATATCTAACAGCCAGTGTATCAGTTAATGCTTGCTGCGAGATAATTCCTGCATTTAATCTGTTCAAATTGGCTGGACCAAATCCATCATTAACTCCATCAACATCACAGAATTCTAAACTTGCTGATGGTGGAAAAGCAAATACTTTTTCTTCAACTTTTAAATTAAATGATGCTATTGAATAACAACCTGTTGCTTTATTATCTACACGAACATAAATTTCTTGAACTCCTTCTTCAATGTTTGTATAGGTAAATGATAAAGGAAATAATCCTTCTATAGCAGCATCTTCATCTATAAAATATCTTACTTCAAAATTCTGAGGATTTTGTCCAGCTAAAGCTTGGCTATCTTTATCTTTTAAATTAAAAGTAGAATAAAATGCATCTAAATTTTCAACACATGACAACAAAGTTGTCATCGTTCCTATTTGTGGTAATTGATTAACATTCAGATCTAATGGAACGATTACAAAACATTGTTCAGTTGGTAATCCCGGATTATTAGTAACACGAACATACACTATAGACGTTGGTGATAAATAATCTTCTGGAGTACGAATTGCATTTTGATTTGTTTCAGCATCTAATAAATCTGTAAAAAATTTATAGCTTAAATTTCTATCACCATTACTAATATCAGGCTGACTTAATAATAAATTAAAATTAGCAAGACCATTCCCTAGCTCGGTTTCACACATTACCAAAGGAGCCGGTGTTAAATTAGGTTCTGGTAATGGTAAAACACGTAAAGTAATTGTAGTTAATGCCTTACATCCATACATATTAGATACAGATACCCAAACAGTTTGAGGGTTAGAAATATTAGAGTAATTAGATGGATCTAAAATCATATTTACTTCTGCCAAAGCTTCTGCTTCTGTTAAATAATATGCTAAAGTTGTACCAAATATTTCTCCTTGTGTAATTTGATTAGCACGAATCGTTAAATCAAAAACACTAGTTTCATTATTTGGCAAAGCTGAATCACACTTAACTATTGGTGATGCTAAACCAAGTTTTAAGGGAATATTTACTTTTATATTAAAACTCTTTATAGTAAAACAAATAGTTGGATGATCTTGATTTTGAATTCTTACCCATAGCGTTTGTTGAGGTGCAGCATTTATATACGCTTGAGGATTAGGAATCCAATTTGTTCCATTATTTGCTAATGCCTCAGTTGTAAAATATCGTACAACATAATCACCTGGAACTGTTTGCGCACCTAAGATAATAGCAGTTTGAACACTTAAATCTATAGGAGTTAAGCCATCGTATAAATCACCTTGAACATCACATTCTACAATTTCTGGTAAACTCAAAGGCATTCGTGGTGCCACAACTATTTTGAAATTAACTTTTGTTACAGAGAAACACCCAGTAATTGGATCTACTGCTCTTACCCAAACAGAAGGTGTTGTTGAATTAATATTATTATATTCTGTTGGGTTAGCAATTGGAAAAATGTTGTTTTCTGCATTAGCTTGTGTTTCAAAATAACTCAAAATATGAGACGGCCCACCATTTAACAATTGCGAATTGTAAGAAGGAAGATTTATTGAACCATAACCAGATTGGCTAGTGTTACAAACTTGAAAAGGATTTGCTGGGACAGTTAATACTGGAATAGGATTAACTCGTAAGTCCATGGTAGTGATAGTAAAACAACCTGTATTTACATTTTCCAATCTTACAAAAACAGTCTGAACATTTTGCACAACATTTTGATACATAGATGGTAATGCATTTGTTCCTGATATTGCGTCTGGCTCAGTGTAATAAAAGCTTACAGCCACTCCAGCTTGGTTTCCTACTATAGAAGGAACTTTGCTTGCTAAATCAAATATTTCAAAACCGTCATAATTGTTATCACATAATTGATAAATAGGCAAAGGTTTTGCAACAACGGGTGCGCTACTTGCAATTAATCTCAGAGCAACAACCTTAAAACAACCAGTTTCTTTATTTTCAACTCTTATATAAACAAATTGAGAAGTTAAACTAGAATAGTTAGATGAATTATTAATTTGATTTAAAGCATATTGAGCATTATCCTCACTAGCATAAAAAGTCACAAAGTAATCCGAAGGATTTAGTCCATTTAACACCTCAGATGTCTTAAGTGATAAATCAAAAATTGAAAACCCATTATTATCTATATCACAACTTGCCAGTGGAGTTGGTGAAATTATAGCGGGTGTAGAATTTACAATTAATTTTAATGGAACAATACTCGAACAAGTACTATTTAAAAAACCAACACGAACATACAAAATTTGAGAATTTGCTACAATGTTTTGATATGACGTCAAACCTTGTACTAAATTTACGTTATTTTGCGCATCTGTGAATGTTTCATGATAAGAAACAACAACCCCATTTGGAACAGGATTTCCTGCAATTAATATTTTAGTAGCTTCTAAATTAAAAAATCCAAAGCCATTATTATTAGGCGAACAATATGTCAATGGTTCGATAACATTAGCAACCGGCGAATCTACAACATTAGTTATCAAAGGCATTACAGAGTAACATCCCGTTATCGCATTGTATGAACGTACATAGATAGTACCTTGATAACCCGTGTAATCTAATGGCAAACTAGTCGTAATGTTACCTAAATTAGCTTCAGCAAGAGAAGTATAAAATGAAATTTCTAACCCAGGTGCCAAACCTGTTGCTTCAAGTTCAACAGAAGATAAATTAAATCTACCTAAACCGCTTCCCTGAATATCACATGCGTAAATAGGTGATAAATTGAAAATTGTTGGGTTTTCATAAACAAAAAGTTTAAAAGAAGTAACCCCGAAATATTCACTATTACCAATTTGTTGAACTCTAACCCATATTGTCTCACCAGATGTAGCAATATAATTTGAAGATAATTCGAAAGGAATAGCACCAGTTCCAAGAGTTGCCGCTTCTTCAGACGAATGATAAGAAACTTGATAATCTAAATTATTATTATATACTACTGAATCATATTGATTTAAATTAAATAAATTCTGTTGCCCCTTACAAATAGTTAAATCCTGAAGATGGTTTAAGACTAAAAGGCAATTCTCAGCGATTACATTAAAACTTTTAATGTAATAACAACTAGATGTAAAGCTATTTATACGAACGTAAATAGTTGCAGGACTATTAGTTCTATCTAAAGTATATGAAGCTGGGATGGAATTCGTGTTTTGTTGTGCATCTTCTAAGTTATCAAAATAGGT
>JAZQRD010000042.1:0-5496 GCA_045629405.1 Sphingobacterium sp.
ACTCTAGAGAGTTTTATTTAAAATTAACCTAATAAAAACTATATGAAATGAAAAAAAAGGCACACCGATAGGTGAGTCCCTTGAAGTAACGATTTCTAAAATTAGAAGTATCACAAAATAAACTTACTAAAGTGATTTATAACGCTAGTTTTTAGATTAAAAAATAGACAATTTACAATGAAAAATATGCTCCGAATTTCAAGTTATGAACTATTTTTTAAGTTTTTAAAGTCTTTTAAATTTGAAATATTATATGTTTTAAGAATATATAAATTGCTTGTATGTCACTAATTTTTTTTGAATTTTATTTTAATTTTCTTTAAATTATATTTAATAAAATTAAATAATTCTTTTTGTCAACGGAATTTAATGTGTGAACCAGTTAACATTTAATTACATTATTGCAGTATAAATATACAAAATGAGTCGAAAAACAGGCTTTCACAGACTTTGTTTTTTAATTCTTTTTTCACATTCTTAATAACGAAAATAATTTGACGATATTCAAACTATTTTCACACCACAAGGTGTTTCACATGAAAAAAACAAAATTGATGTTATTAGTTACTGCTATGAGTATCGTAGGGATCACAAATTCTGCATTCGCAGCAGATGGCCTTATTACTATAAGTGGTAAAGTAATTAATGGAACTTGTACTCTTACAGGGTCTTCAGGTGCAACTGGAACAGCAAATAGCGTAGCTGTTCAGCTGGATACTGTACGTAATACGGCATTTACTACTCCGAATGCAACAACTGGTGAGAAACCTTTTACCCTTACTGTAACTGATGGAAGTGGCGGTACTTGTGATGCGCTTACTTTGGGTGCTGTAAAAAACATCACATTAAGTGGATCTGCAGGTACAAATTTTGATTCAACCAATAAATCATGGTTGATTAATACGGATGCTTCTGCACCAGTAACTAAAGATGTGTACGTCCAAATTCTTAATACAGATGGTACAACACCAGTCGATTTTTCATCATCTAAACAGCTAGGTGCTCCTATTAATGGCGCTTACCTTCTTAAAGCTCGATATATTTCAAACAAAGTGAGTCCTGCCTCGCAAACTGTTAAAACCAGTATTAATTACACTTTAGAATATAACTAAGTTATTGTATTTTAGGAAAAATAATGTTTCGTACATATCTTATTTTAGTCTCCATACTATGTAGCCAACCACTTTTTGCTGGCATCACAATAGATGGTACGCGCATTATTTTTCCATCTAATGCAAAAAGTATCAGTGTACAATTACGTAATGGAGTAAACACTCCTGCTCTGGTGCAGACCTGGATAGATGATGGCAACATTAATGAGATTCCAGATGCAGATAAAATACCTTTTGTATTAACACCGCCTTTAACTCGTGTTGAGCCAAACAAAGGGCAGGTTATACGTATTCTCCCAACTGGTTCATCTGGCTTGCCGCAAGACCGTGAATCCCTATTCTGGTTCAATATGTTAGATATTCCACCGGATGATCCAGAATATTCAGGAAAAAATATATTAACGTTTAATGTACGGACACGCATTAAATTGTTCTACCGTCCCACAAATCTAAAAATGCAGTTAAATACGGCATTTAGTTCAATCAAGGTTAATTACAATCGGATTTCGAAAGAAATTACTTTAGATAATCCAACACCCTATTTTATTACGATGACCCAAATGAACTTTGATTCAAAGGATCAACATACCAGTTATGACCAGGCGGTTATGCTGAGCCCTTATTCACAACAAGCTTTAAAAAGCTTTACAGTAGATTTCCTACCTGAAAAATTTTCCTATCAAATCGTAAATGATCTTGGCGGAAACCAAGTCTTTGAAAAAAAAATTGATTAAAGACTCTGCCGAGAATAATTTTTATGAACATGAGCTATCGGTGGGGGTATCTATGTATTTTTATGGTTTTGATCACGAAGTCATATGCAGCTTCTAATGAAGAAGGCGTAATCAAAAACTCAGAAATAATATCAGCAAGAAATCAAACTCAATTCATTACTTTTAACTCAGCTTCTTTATTTGGCAGACAAAATAAAGCCGTAAATCTAGATCTGTTTAGAACAGCTAACTATCTTGCTGAAGGTAGCCAAGTCGTGAATGTTGCCGTTAATCAGCGGTCGTTAGGTGAGTTAACTATTAGGTTGAAGCATTTAGATGACTCACATAATGCTGTATTGTGTATCGATCCGGCTTTACTCATTCAACTGGATATACAAGAGTATTATTTAAAGCAATTACCTCAAAGAGCGTGTTTAACAATCAAAGAGATTTCTTCTGATGCATATTATGATTTTGATACTGCAACACAAGAAATCGCCATTTTTATTCCACAAAAATTTATCAATGAGCATCCACAGGGATATATCGATCCTGCACAGTTTGATAAAGGCATCACTTCTGCTTTTCTTGGCTATAATACGAATTTCAATCATACAGATATAGGTAATGACCAGTATCTAAGTTTGACTAGTGGATTAAATATTGATGGCTGGTATTTCCGGCATGCAGGTAATTTTCAGTCAAACAGCCACTCTGGTTTAGGTCGATACCGTTCGTACCAAAATGTTTTAAACCGTGATGTTTTGCCTCTTCATGCACGTATTAATATCGGTCAGTTTAATACCTATGCTATGCAACAGGAGAGCATAGGTATTGTTGGAGCACAACTTGCAACTGACTTGAATATGTTGCCCTGGTCAATGCGATATTATTCACCGGTAATTGAAAATATAGCTCTAACCAATGCCTTGGTACGCATTTTTCAAAATGGACAAAAAATTTATGAACGTACGGTACCGGCAGGACCATTTAAAATTAAAGATTTAACCTCAACTTCAAGCGGGAATTTGACACTTGAAGTAATAGAAAATTCGGGAGAGAAGAAAACCTTTGTTATCCCGATGCAGAATAGTCTGAATTTACTTAAACCTGAGCAATATCAGTATAATGTAGCTCTAGGTAAATATAAAACTGTCGATAAGATCACTGAAAACACCCTTTTACAGGGTAGTTATAATTATGGTCTAAATAACTACCTGACTTTATTAAGTGGCATCAATCTGACCGAAAACTACCAAAGTATGCTTTTAGGTACAGGCCTGAATACTACTATTGGTGGTTTTAGTTTGATAGGAAACTTGAGTAAAGCTTCTTTATATTCAAATGATTATCAAGGACAACGTGTTTCAGTAGATTATCATTATAATTGGAACCCCTATAATTTTAATCTAACTCTGGGTGGAGTTTTACAGAGTAAAAACTATTTAACCCTATCCAATGCTTTAGCGTTACTAAATTTTGATGACTTGATTAGTGACGAGCAGAAGAATTTGAATTTAACGGCTGACTTAAAAAATCAATTAAATATCAACTTTAACAAAAGCTTTACTCATCATCATTTGGGTTCTTTTAGTTTTGGTTTTTTATCCAATCAGTATTGGACAGATAAGCCAGATCAATATCAGTTTAACTTAAACTATGGGAATACCTGGAAGCTATTAAGTTATACGGCCGGGGTAAGCAAAACCAGTTATTTAGAAAGTAGCACTAAGTCTGATCTGAGCGTCTATTTTAGCCTGTCCTTACCGTTAGATTATAAAAAATCAAATATATTTGTGAACTCAAATTATCAGCATAATGACTTTAAAGATCAAAAAAGTAATATTTTTGGTGCAAATGTATCAGGTACTACGGGTGAACATAACAACCTGAATTTTGGATTAGGGGTTGCTCAGTCTAATTATAATGGTTCTGAATCAAAGACCTATAATGCGAATATCAGCTACTTATTACCACAAACCAACTTAGCCGCAACTTTATATAGTAATGGACATGACATTCAATATTCAATATCTGCGCAAGGAGCTATTGTTGCTCATCCTTATGGAATTACCGCAACAAATTCCCTAGCTGATACCTATACGATTGTCCATGTAGAGCAGGGTGGTGGTGCAAGTATTGAAAATGCCCGGGGTGCCAAGTTAGATCGTTGGGGGAATGCAATATATCCAAATGTATCTGCTTATAACATGAACTCAATTGCAATTAACCCGGATCAATTACCTCCAGAAATCACCTTGGATGGTAATCAAATCCAAGTGATACCGCGGTTATACAGTTCAACTTTAGCGACTTTTAAAACCAGTGTTCAGTCCAATATTTTATTAAGAATACATAATCCATTCAAAGAGATTCAATTTCCAATGGGAAGCCGAATTGAAACTCAATCAGGTAAATTAATCGGGATCATGGGACAGTCAAATCAGTCTTTATTAAGCAACAATATCCATGATTTAAAAGAACCCTTAAAAGTTGTATGGGGCGATCAGGTGCAACAAAGTTGCATGATTCCTCCAGAAAATTTTTCTGGAGCATTAAACAAGAAATCGAATCATTTAAACATAATCAATGTGGAGTGCCATTAAATGTATAAACAATTTTTGGGACTTATACTAATGTTACTGTGTGCGACAAAGGCACATTCTTGGTGTAGAAGCTCTGTTGATCCGGTGAATTTTACAGCGATTATGGCGAATGCAGTAAGTGATAATAGTTATTACCAGCTTTCCTCTCAAACAGTACAGGAATCTTCTTCACAGCCTATTTCAGGATGTAATGGTATTGGTGGTGGTTCAAGTCAATTTACTATGTTATCAAGTACGGATTTAAATACATCTTCGAAGATCTTTAAGGATGGATATACCTATTATCAAATTCCAGCAAGTTATATTACGCCAACACCCACATTCAACGTTTACATTGCATTTAGCGTAAAAGATAATCAAGATAGTGCTAGAGAATATTGGGTAAATAATGAGACAACATCATATTCATTCTATACAGGTACAAGTGCAACCAGAGGTATTCGATTACAGAATGTTCGCTTACTCGTATCTGGTATTGGTAATGCACAGGGGAAATACACTATTAATAATCCAAGGCTTGGATTACTTACAGCAACTAGCGGTCTTTTCCAATCTGCAAGCACGATCATTAGATTGTCCAATTCCACTTTTACGATTACCAAAACAACTTGTGTAGTGAATGGTGGCGCAGCAATCAATGTCAGACTCCCAACGGTTCGTACAGCCGAGTTTACTTCCGTTGGAAAAACTTTAGGTGAAACGGCATTTAATGTAAATGTGAGCGGTTGTGATGCAAGTGATGTCAACAAGAGTCTTATGGCGCTTTTGACAGACAGCTCTTCATCAGGAAGCAGCAACAATTCAGGGCTATTAAAAAATACAGTAACAAACGGTTCTCCGAATGTGGCGGTACAAATAACAGATAATAATGGAATACCACTTCCAGTTGCGCCTAAAGTAATAGAGAGTTCAAATAGCTTTTTCAGTCTTGGTATAATTGGAGCAGGAGGTACAATTACTAAATCATTTAAAGCTCGTTACTATTCTAATGCTATTCCCGTACCAGCGACTGAAGTAAAGGCTCAAGCCATCATTACGCTTATATATAATTAAATCTTTTATCAG
>JAZQRD010000043.1:0-1956 GCA_045629405.1 Sphingobacterium sp.
TTTCGGTATCAAAAATTATATACATATCTCTTACTCTTCCTCGCTTGAACAAACAAAATTACTCAAACTTACCTGCATTTTTTAGATAAATTTCAATAGGTAACTCTTAGGTTTTGTAATTCAATATAGTAAAAATTAACAAAGTTTTATATAGGACTAAATTTAAAATTTATCCATTTATATGACTTGATTTGCAACCTAGGAATTGTTGAACTAGTATTATTTTTTGTTTCAAAATGTTTATAACAAAATAAAATTAATGCTTGTTTCTTAAAACAATATGTAAGATATAGTTTATAATAATTCATTGAAAAATTTGCATAAACACCTTTTTAGTACATTATTATACCATATTACAATTTTTTGACAATTTATTGGTGTGATTAAAAACTTAAATCATATATAATTGTATAATATTATACTAATCTACTTTTATAAAACACATTTAATATGGAACTCAATTTATTAAATTTTTCAAAACGCTTTTTAGCAGTATCTATGGTTGGATTATCTTCATTTCTAATTTCATGTTCGGATGATGAGATTATTGTCGAGGAGAATAGTTCAATTGTGGATGTAGTGGTTGGGTCTGCTAATTTCTCTACATTGGAATCTGCAGTCATAAAAGCTAATTTATCATCAGTTCTTAATGGAAATGGCCCATTTACAATATTTGCCCCAGATAATGAAGCTTTTAACGTTTCTGGGGTTACCTCAAGTGTTATTCAGGATTTATCATCAGATCAGCTTAAAGAAATTTTATTGTATCATACTTTGAGCTCAAAAGTTAATTCTGCCAGTATTCAAACAGGATCGAATATCGCAGTAGAAACTGCTAATGGTGACGACGTGTACATCACAAAAAATAGTAATGGTGTATTTGTAAATGGCTGGAAAGTTAAACAAGCTGATATTATGGCGAGCAATGGGGTTATACATTCTCTAGAACGTGTGTTGATGCCTGCTGCAGGGAACTTAGTAGAAGTCGCGCAGGCAAACGCTAACCTTAGCTATTTGGTTGCAGCTGTTTTGAGGGCAAGCCAAGGCACAACAAATGTCGCACAAGTTTTAACATCAGCTGGACCATTTACTGTATTTGCTCCAACAAATCAAGCGTTCATCAATGCTGGATTTCCTACGATAGCAGCTATTGAGGCTGCTGATCCTAATACTTTAGCTAGTATTTTGACATATCATGTGCTGTCTGCGCGTGCTTTCTCCTCTGATCTTACGAATGGACAAAGTCTGACTACTGTCAATGGCGGTACATTATCTGTAGCATTGGGAACGACTGCCACAATTAAAGGTAAGGCAAATACAACTGCCTCAACAATTACATCGGTAAATATTATGGCAAGTAATGGTGTTGTTCATTTAATAGATCAGGTGTTACTACCTTAACAAGTAGTTTTTCATAATTTATAATAGTGCTTCAAGGCGAACAATTATTTGTTCGCCTTGTTATTTTTTAATCTATTGATGGTAAGCATAAAATTATATATTCAAAAATTATTTGGACATAATTATATATCTACAAAAGAGATTTATGCCGCAATATCTAGTTCAGTTTTATAAATGCTGGAGAGTTCAATGAAAAGCATTTCAATAAAAAAAAGCATTTCTTATGAAATGCTTTTCTCTTTTTTCTGTGCTTTTTCTTTCTCTTTTCGTTGAAAGTCTGCGACCTCTATAATTCGCGGAATACTGCTCTTTGGCGCCATATGGCGTAATTTTTTGAGTTTTTTGCGGTAGCGAATAGCCCTAAATGTTCGATTATCTTTGTACAAGTTCCAGTTCATCAGTAATACAGACACCAGCACAATGCCTAAACCTGCGATTTGAAGGATGGTGACTTGATGATCCGAGAAAAAGTAAACTAACGCTAGTGCTACTATTGGATTGACATAAGCATAAGTACTAACTTCTGTTGCTGGTCTTACTTGTAATAACCAAATA
>JAZQRD010000044.1:0-5283 GCA_045629405.1 Sphingobacterium sp.
AAAACTAAATGTATTGGTCGCTACAGATTTGATTGCTAGAGGTATTGATATCGATAATCTTCCGTATGTAATCAATTATGAATTGCCGAGATCTCCTAAGGATTATATTCACCGTATAGGTAGGACTGGTCGTGCCGAACATACAGGTACCGCCATATCACTTGTGACGCCGAATGAATTGCACCATTTCACAGTTATACAAAAGAAGATGGGCAAAGAAATACAACTTATAGATATTGAACGATAAGTGTTCAATTAGTTTTCAATTTCTACTATAATAGTGTAAGGCAAAAAAATATAAATGTTTTTTTGCCTTACATCACCATCTATACTTCAATACTTACAGCTAATAATGGACGTATCTGTCGAATGATGCTATAAAATTTGAGAAATTACGTCTCTAAAACCCATCTCCTATTTTCAAGTCTTATCAATCTAAATCTTCACTTACATCTTATATTAATTTAGCTGCATGACTATGTTCAAATGTGCTTGCATCTGATTGTTGATTAGAGAATAACTACCCTAGTGTACTTAAAAAGACACAACGACGTTTTGTTTATAGATCTACTATGCACACACCATAAAATGCCCTATAATGACCAATTACGAACTATTTTCGATAAAATGTCCCCGATTTGTCCACCTTCAATTATTGGTTAAACCATAAAAAAACGCTTTATTTGTCTGACACCAACACATATTACCTATCCTGGAATAACACCTGCTATTATTTTACTTTTTGAAGATACGCTCGGGTATATCTGCATATAGAAAAGACAGCTCTTATTCCCTTGGAAGCAGAAATATAAAACGATATGACTATCACTAAAAACATAAAGTTAGTATTCTTTCTAGTAGGAATACTTCAACTGCTAGGCTGTAAACGACATGACGAGGGAGTAGCACTTTGGAGTTACCAAAAGGTGGAGTTAAAAGCAAATATAGGGTCCCTTTTGGGGTCAACAACCACAGGCTGGCAACAACATCAAGCATTCGGATTATTTATAAAAACAAGTGGAAATACTAATCTAACTAACCCATTAGAGGCTAATCGCCAACTGATGTATCAGCCGTTGAATGATGGTTTCCAGTTAATAGGCAATCCCATATATTATCCACAGAATAGTGCTATCGACTTCATTGCATATGCACCATATAAAGCTAACTTAACCACGACTTATCCGATTGATATATCTAACCAGAGCGATCCAAAAACATTAGAACTCTTGTATAGTGATGGAACAAAGAGCATCTATAAACAAGAAAATCCAATTAATATATCTTTCGATCATCAGTTGAGTAAAATTGTATTTTCACTTCGCAGTTTCGATAATACAACGGCTGGATTGGAAAATGTTCAAATTGCATTGAAAGGTTTTCATGATAAGGCAGATTTTGATTTGGCTACAGGAGCTATTACTAACGCAACTCCTTCAATAAATCCTATTGCTATTAGTTTAGCACGTCAAGCTACTGTTATTCCCAACACTAATTTAAGCAATAAAATTTTTTCCTTAACAATAGATGGGATTACATACGACTATACATTACCGACATCTGATGCATTCGAAAAAGGAAAAATATATAATTACTTAATTACGATAAATAACAAAAAAATAACGGTTAGTCGCTCAAATATAACACCCTGGATATCAAACTCATCGGGGATCGACGATACTGGATCCATAAAAACTGACCCAATTGAATATGCGTATATCCCCGCAGGAGTCTTCCAGATGGGTGCACCTGACACCTCAAACACCATTCAAAACTATGAGAAACCACAACACTGGGTTCGCATCAGTAAAAGTTTCTATATGAGTAAACATGAAATTACCGTTGCTCAATATGCTGAATTCTTAAATGCAATAGGTGTGACCTCTGATGGAACAGCAAAGATTTATCATAATATTGATAATGAATCTACTTATTTATTCTATTCAAAAAAAGAATATACTCCGTATTTTGAAAATAATAAATGGGTCGTAATGCCCGCTATCGAAAAATACCCTATGCAAGGTGTGACATGGCATGGTGCATTAGCTTATGCGCAATGGAAAGGGGCTACATTGCCTACAGAAGCACAATGGGAATATGCTTATCGAGCGACAACTAAAAACAAGTTTTTCACTGGAAACTTTGGAAGTGAAATGATGGCTTATGGCTATTATTATAATAATACAGGAGGGTATGTTAAACCTGTAGGAGAAAAACTAGCAAATCCTTGGGGATTATTTGATATAGCAGGCAATGTGTTAGAATGGTGTCTAGATGGGCCTGAAAATAATGAAATCGTTTCTTATCCGACTGCTGACAGTGAACTATACCCAATTGTCGATCCACTAGGTAAAATAAGTAACACTGGTTATGCTTATTACCGTGGAGGTAATTATTCAGCGACTGTACAATTAGCCTCAGCCTACAGCCGAAATAGTATTCAAAAAGAATATTCTGCATGGCAAATCGGCTTCCGAATCGTATTAAAACACTAAGAATTAGCATTAACAAATATGTCAACTCATAAGACTATATATTTTTTTATACTTCTTGTAGCAGTGTTAACTTCCTGCAAGAAGCAAGACTCATCGCAACACGATGATATAAGTGATGAACAAATACGATTTACAGTCAGTATAAATGGATCTAATGACAACAATACATTTTCATCTGGCTCAAAACTAGCTCTTTCTGCTCCAATTAGCAGAACTGACTTTAGCACACAATTTACAGTAGGTGACAGTATAGGTATTTTTGCAGTACCTACAGGGCAGTCCTTGGCTAGTTCTGGTAATCTAATCCATAATATTAAAGTTACATACAATGGTACAGATTGGCAGTCGAATATAAAATGGCCTATAGGAAACCCTAATTTGGATTTCTATGCTTACTATCCGTACGACCCCAATATGACGGATCCTATTAATTATAATTTCGTTGTAAAAAGTGATCAAAGTGATGATAATTATGCTGCATCAGATTTGATGTCTGCAAAATCAGCAAATATTAATATAGGTTCAGTAGTTTCTTTCAATTTCAATCATCTATTAACGTTGATACAATTGGAGCTACCCGCAACTTCATCTACAGGTGCTACACCGGATCCTCGTTTAGAAATATTGTTGAATAAATTACAAAATACATCAGTATTAAATCTAGGTACTAATCAATTAATGGTAAGTCCAACAACATTCACTAGCATACGTCCTTATCGTGTCGAAAAATTTGATAATATATCGTTTAACAACACCTTTACATATAGAGCTTTAGTTCCTACACAGACTCTTCAAGCTAACCAAGATCTAGTTATAATGAATCAAGGCTTTGTATCAAAAGTGTCTAAACAAAAGAATACACTTCAAATGACAGCCGGTAAATCCTATCGCTTGTCTGTTGATGATTTTCCCTCAGACAATATTAGTACAGTTTTCATTAAAGCAGGAACATTCTTAATGGGAAATCCAGATCCTAATGCCTTAGGTTTTCAAGGTGGACCAGCACATTGGGTCAAATTGACAAAGGATTTCTATATGAGTAAACATGAAATAACTATTAGCCAATATGCCGAATTTTTAAATGCTATGCGTACCAGAGCTCCTCAGGATGGATTAGTAATACTACAAGGACAATTGTTGTATAACAATGTAAATAACGAGAGTACTTTACCCATATATGATTTGGCAGCGAACAAATATACAACTACTCCAGGCTTCGAAAATTATCCTATGAATTCGCTTTACTACGCTTCAGCCAAAGCATATGCTACTTGGGTTGGTGGCAAACTTCCTACGGAAGCACAATGGGAATATGCAGTACGTGCAGGATCAACTACACCGTTTTACTTTGGGACGCAGCAGGATAACTTATCAAACTACGCTTGGATTTCAGAAAATAGCAACTATAAGGCACATCCAGTAGGTCAAAAAATCCCGAACGCGTGGGGCTTATACGATATGTATGGTAATGTAGCAGAAATAACAGACGATAAAAATACAGATTCTAATACAATAGACCCATACCCAACAATTAGCACAGCCGAAAGTCCACTTATCGATCCTTTAAATCAATCTGGTTATGCATATATCGTCAGAGGTGGTAGTTTTATCAGTACCAAGAGTACTGCTAACTCCTACTTAAGATCAGCAGTAGTTAGTGGAAGTGCTAGCTATAATGTCGGTTTTCGCGTAATTTTTGAGAAAAAATAGTTTCTCACTAACAAATAAAACGACTAATATTAGAATAAAAGAAGAAGCTCAACGTATGTTGAGCTTTTTCTGTTAGACCTTGAATATCCATGCACTATAATCATTAAAGATTATGTATTTCCAATACCCTAATACACTTATCCTAGAATAATACAATAGTTCATTGCTGCCATGTCGTACACACAAAAAGGGTCGATTCAGATAATCTGAACCGACCCTCCACGCGTTTAAAATACTATCTTTTACATTGCTGTACCAGCTCTAGGCACGCTTTCCCAGTCATTTATCGTTACAGTGCCTAATTCAACACCAATTTTATTGACTACCACCGTATAGGTATATTCTTTACCTGTTTCAAATGTTTCATTGGCTTGACTTCTCAATGTATATGTGTCTGCTCCAATTTTAAAGTGAAAACTTACAGCACCCGCAGCAGCATATTGCGCTGGTATAACAATCGCTTCATAACTCACTCCTTCCGTACGTACAAAAGGAATCACTGTTGCGGTAGTAGATACTGAAGATAAAGTACCCGTCGAGAGATCAAAATTACATGTTGTATAAAGTCCTTCTATAGATACTGCCATATTTTCCCAATTAGCATCTAAAGAATTCAAGCCTGTTCCTGGTATTGGCTTAATGATAACTCTACTTAATTTGTGATCAAATAACAATGGTACGTTAATACCTGAGGTCTTGTTAAAACCAAGTCCACCATTAGTAGCGTGTGCGTATAAGAAATCTAATTGAGATTGATCTCTTTGGTCAGCAGTATTTAATTCGAGAGTTGAAGCTAAATCATAACCCGCCTTGTATGGGTAATAGGCTATAAAATCAACTTTAGTATCCATTACCGGATAATATATTTCATTTCCTACGGCAGGATTGAATTGTGTGCCTGAGTAAGTATATTGACGATTCGAAGTGTTTTCAACAATATCCGTTGTACCATTACCAACCATAAATAAACCAATATTGTCACTCGTCATCCACGATGTAGATACAGATCCTAAATTAGTTGTCGCTGATAAATTAGTGATTTTGCCATTGAAACTGATTGCCCTTGAATCATTCAAAT